>JASJDB010000025.1 GCA_030065315.1 Xenococcaceae cyanobacterium MO_167.B52
GACCAAGGCTTTGATAGCATCTCCTCCGTTAATTCCTCTTTCAGTAAGCAAAATAGCAAATAAAGAAGCTACAGAAGCTGAAACAATTCCTTTGGGAGCAACCCAAGCCAGAAACGTTTTTTGTCGCCAATTTAGGCTGCTATTCCAGGTGCAAGCTGCTACACTAATTGGTCTTACCACAACCATTAGAACCAATACCGCTAAAACACTACCCCAACCCAGGGCTATCATACTGGCAATTGACAAATCAGCAGCTAATAAAATAAATAAAACTGAAACACAAAGGACTGTTAATTGACCCTTAAACCTTTTGAGTAATCTTTCTTCAGGAAGAGCAGAAGCTTTGACTACAATCCCTGCTGCTACTGTTGCCATTAAGCCTGATTCACTGTAGATTTCTTGAGATAAAACATACAATCCCCAAATCCCTGCCAGTACTACCAAATTTTTCAGGTCTTCTGCTAGATTATCCGCTTGTTTGAGTAATAAACCCAGTAACCAACCTCCCAATGTTCCTACTATCGCTCCAATTCCCAAACGCAAGAATAATCCGCTTAATACATCAATGGGAGCAGAGTTACTATTAATAATGGCGTTCAATACTACTACAGCTAGGATAGCTCCTACAGGATCGATTAAAACTCCTTCTCCTTCTAGTAAAGTCCCAACTTGTTTATCCACACCCACTTGCTTGAGCAAAGGACCAATTACTGTAGGACCTGTTACCACAACTAAAGAAGCATAAAGAAAGGCAATTGACCAAGGAAATTCTGCTAACCAATGGGCAGCCATCCCTCCACCAATTAGGGTAATTAAAGTTCCGATGGTGACAAGATTCCGTAAGCTGTCAGAAACCTTGCCCAGCTCTTTTAGCTCTAAGTTTAAGCCTCCTTCAAACAGGATGATTGCAACAGATAAAGCTACTAGTACTTCTAATCCTACTCCCAAATCATGGGGATGAAGGACGTCGAAACAGTCAGAGCCGAGGAGAATGCCAAATAATAATAAAAATACGATACTAGGTACTCGGAGATATTCTCCTACTACTTGGGCACTAATACCTGCCAGGACAGCAATAGCTATTTGAAGGGTGAGTTGAGAGGATCCTTCCATAAGTTTTTGATTTTTAGAAGGTATAGGTAATCAGAACTAACTTCTATTCAGGGTATTCTAACATCTGGGCTAGAGTCCAAGTTTATTACACTTTTAAGAAAACTTATAGCTTAAATAAATTATTAATAGCTATTGATAAAAGTCAATATAAGATAATTTTTGTGATTAATAATGGAATAGCGTTGCTTAGTTTTTTGTTCCTAAACAACGCTTTATTTAGTGCTAAAGCCTGATCCACTAGTTGTTAATGGTTCAACTTAAGCGTAATCTATTTTCAGTGGCATTACAGAACTGTATTTTATTCCTCTTCATCTGCACCTAATTGTTTGAGGTGGATATGTTTTCTACCCAAGGTTATTTCAAACTCATCTCCTGGTTGAAGTCCCATTTTTTTAGTATAAGCTGAACCTATTAACAAGTTATGGTTGGATTGTACGCTAATACGATAACTTGCAGAACGACCTCCACGACCTTGACCATTAGAAGTACTATCTAGTTCAATTCCTTCTGCATCTATTAGTGCATTAAGAAACTTCATCATGTTGACTCTTTCTACACCATTTTTGGTCTTAGTGTAGTAACCACATTCTCTAGCTTTATCTTCTTTGGCGAGATTTCCTAGTTCTTTTACTTTATCTAGTAATGCTTGTCCTGTTAAAGGTGTTGGTTGGTTTGATTTGGTCATCAACTTAAACGTTAACTAATAATTGTTTAGGTTTACAAGTTTGCTATACAGCTAAACTTTAATACAAGATTAATAATATAGCACTTCGCTATATCTATTTAAAATTATATTACACTTATCTAGGTAAATTAATGATATTTTAATCTGACTCAAGTTTATAAAATATTCGATTAATATTGTTGAATCATCAAGGGAAAAAATACTCAAAATAGCTTATAATTTTTTCGGCTATTAAAATAAATAAATGAAGTTAACCACTCGGAGTCACTATAGTGTAAAAGCTCTTCTAGACCTTAGTTTACAGCCAAATTATGAACCTACTTCAGTTAAAGCGATCGCATACAGACAGGATTTACCAGCACCTTATTTAGAAAAGTTATTAATCAAAATGCGCCGTGCTGGTATTGTTAAATCGGTAAGAGGAGCAAGAGGTGGATATCAATTAGCAGCTAGACCAGAAAGTATTTCTTTAGGTGAAATTTTGGAAGCAGTGGGAGAAACTATTGAGCCATTACCCAATTATAGTCCTGATGCAACTGTGGCAGAAGATTGGGTTACATTTTGCCTTTGGCAAAGATTAAGAAACAAATTAAAAGAAGCACTATATAGTATCACTTTGGCAGACCTTTACTATGATGCTCGTAGTTGGCAAGCTGCTCAAGGAGAAGAAGGTAATTTTATTGTTTAATTAGAGGATTTATAGTGAGTCAAGATAGAGAAACACAGACATTTCAGGGTGGTTGTCACTGTGGTGCAGTAAGATTTCAAATATTAGTCGATCACTATAAGGTACAAGATTGCAACTGTTCAATTTGCCGTAAAAAAGGATTCTTGCATTTAATTCTACCACCAGAAAACTTTACCTTACTTCAAGGTCATGATGTCTTGACTACATATACTTTTAATACTGGTGTTGCTAAACATACTTTTTGTCGTATTTGTGGAATCCATTCTTTTTACCATCCCCGCTCTCATCCTGATTGGATAGATGTTAATATTCGCTGTCTAGATAGAGATGTACTCTCTTACTTTGATATCGAACCTTTTGATGGAGCAAATTGGGAAGATAATGTTCATAAAATTCAGAATAGCAGCTAAATAAAAAATAGGTAATCAATAATTTATTGAATATAATCTCGTCCACGACTACCTCCTTGAAGTGGAATAAATTTTAAATGATCAATGTTAAATATTTTATTGTCTGCTGCCATTTGGGATTATATTGTTGGAGATCCTAAGTCTTGGATTCATCCAGTCCAGTTAATGGGTTGGGTAATTCAACTTTTTAGTGAATTAATTATTAAAACTACTGCTAATAAATGGCTGCGCCGTCTTGCTGGGGTGGTGCTGGGTCTAGTTGTCATTTTGGGTAGTAGTTTAGTAGTTTGGTTGATTATTTTTGGTGCGAAAATAATTGCTCCTTGGCTGGCTCAAGTTATGGCAATTATTTTGCTAGCTAGTTGTTTTGCTGGTAAAAGTCTGAGAGTTGCTGCCGAAAGTGTTTTAGATACTTTAGAAAAAGCAGACATAGTGGAAGCTCGTTCTCAACTCAGTCGCTATGTGGGAAGGGATACAGAAAATTTATCTGAGACTGAAATTTTAAGAGCTATCTTAGAAACAGTGGCAGAAAATGCCGTAGATGGGGTTACTGCGCCTCTTTTTTACGCTATTGTCGGTCTATTTATTCCTGCTATTGGTAGTGTCCCTCTAGCCTTGGGTTATAAGGCTGCCAGTACTTTAGATTCGATGATTGGTTATCTTCGCGAACCATACACTGATATTGGTTGGTTTAGTGCGAAGTTAGAAGATTATTTGACTTGGATTCCTTGTCGTCTAACAGTATTGACTTTAGCCCTTATTTCAGGAAAACCTGGGCAAGTTTTGGCAATATGTCGTAGAGATGCCATGATCGATCCTAGTCCCAATTCTGGTTGGAGTGAATGTGTTTATGCTGCTATTCTGGGAGTGCAATTAGGAGGGATAAATACTTATAAGGGAGTAGTGAAGGAAAAGCCTTTATTGGGAAATTGCAATCGCCCTATCACTAAGGAAACTATTGATCAAGCTTTAAGATTAACTCGCTACTGTATTCTGGTTTGGTTGTTAATTGCTGTTGGTTCTTCCTAAAGGATTAGGAGTTTAACAGGATAAAATCATGCAGTCTACTTTTTGCCATGGTTGTCATTGGACAACTTTCGAATTATAATTTAAATTGTAAGAGTGAAAAAACATCCTAATAAAGATATTAATGATGCTGTAAAGTATGCTGTTGAAAACGGATGGGAAATTGTAGCACCAGGTTCGAGTTCACACGCTTGGGCTAGGCTGAAATGTCCTTATAACGATCCAGATTGTAGGTGTGGAAAGTTTTGTCTTGAAAGTGTTTGGTCTACCCCAAGAAATCCTCGAAATCATGCCAAAGCAATACGACGGATTGTAGACCGATGTATAAATAAAGATAGCGAACAATAAAACTTTAATACTATGAATGAATATGATTTTGCACTGCATTTTAAATTAGCCGACCACAAAGCAGATCCAAGTATCTATGAAGATAGATTATTTGAAGCAGGATGTGATGATGCTTTACTAGGTATAGGTCAGAGAGGATATATTGGATTAGATTTTATTCGTAGCTCTAATAGTGCGATTGAGGCTGTTTATAGTGCAGTTGAAAATGTAAAAAGCGTTATACCTGATTCCGAACTTTACTACATTTCTCCAGACGTTGTGGGTATTTCAGAGATCGCAACTATCATGAAATGTACTAGACAAAATATACTAAAGCTGAAAAAAAGTCATATAGACACTTTTCCATTTCCGATTAACAGCGATGGTAAATCATTAAATTGGCACTTAGCACAAGTACTTAAATGGTATCAATCGAACGGAAAAAGCATAGATACTGCTCTGTTAGAAGTAGCAGAGTTTGCTATGCAGTTTAATTTAGAAAAGCAAAATAAGAGTGTAAACTCCGATAACAATTTGAAGGAAAAAGCTGTTGCTTTAGTTTCTTAATCAATAAATAATGATAATCATTCTCATGATGAGAATTGCTGGATAGGACTGTTAACTGCTAACTGATTCAGTAAGTTGGATTATTTCATCGTATTCAAACTTATCTAACATACTATTTAAGGCTTGTTTCAAAGATGAGTATTGGGGTGGTATTTTTTGCAATAGATACTTAATTGAATCTGCATCTATTTCTATAGCTGCTTTCTGGAGTTGATCTATCCATTCTCTCGGCATAACTTTTAGAGATGTACTATCAATTTGTGTGGCAACTTTGAGTTGTTGAGTCTTGTTTTTGACTGAAGTTGAAGCAGGTGTTTGTTTTAGAGATTGCTGGGGAGTCATCGATGGCACTGTATTCATTTGATCGATGAAGATGACAGGAAGCTGAATTTTGAAAATCGAACCCTGGTTAACAATGCTACTAACAGATATTTCTCCTCCCAATAAATGAACAAATTGCTGCGTGATGGCTAATCCCAAGCCTGTCCCTTTGTTGTGGTCAGAACAGTGTTTGGTTTTGACAAAAGCATCGAAAATTGTATCTAATTCTGATGGTGCGATCCCACAGCCAGTATCTTGTATTTCTAAGTAAAGGGTATTGAGATTGGATGATACTTTAAGATTGATTGTGCCTTGCTGAGTGAATTTAATGCTGTTTTCTAGAAGATTGGTTAAGATTTGCCTGAGTTTAACTAGATCGGTTTTGACATACTGGGGAATCTGAGGGGAAATAGAAAAGAATAATTGCAGGTTTTTTTCTTGGCATGGCAATTCAAACATTTTGGCTAAATTCGCCAGTAAAAGATGAAAATCAAAAATTTGTGGGGTTACTACAACTTTCCCTGATTCGATTTTGGACATTTCTAAAACATCTTCGATCAAGGTTAAGAGATGTTCGCCACTGCGTTTGACTGTGATTAAGTTTTGACGTTGTTGGGGATTTAAGGATAACTCTTTTAAAGATATTTGCGTAAAACCCAGAATTGCATGGAGAGGGGTGCGTAATTCGTGGCTCATATGTGCCAAGAATTCGCTTTTAGCAAGATTAGCAGCATCAGCAGCTTTTTTTGCTGCCACAAGGGCAGCAGTTCTTTGTTCTACTCTAGTTTCTAGCTGTTCATTGTTCTTTTCCAGCTTTCTGAAAGCAGTTCTGAGTTGAATTACCATTTCGTTGAAAGAGTCAGCTAATATCTCTAGCTCTTTGATGTTTTTGGCTTTCACAATAGGATAAAAGTCTGTACCTCTATTATTGTCTCGCGCACTTTGGGCAATAATACTACTGACCTTACTTAGATTGGTAATTGGTTGAGCAATTTTACGGGAAGTGACAACTCCTACTAATATTGCGATCGCTAAAGCTCCTAGACATAGTAATATGGTGTTGCGAGTATTACGATGAATGTTCATCATAAAATCCGCCTCTGGTACTACCACCACAATTAACCAATCTAAACCCAATTCTTTACCGTAGGGAAGTACTTGCACTAGCTGACGATCTTGTTCTAGTTTGAAATCTAGTTGTTGGCTGGCTTGAATTGAATCTAAACTACCGAAATGGTCAATTAAATAATTAGCTGTGGCTTGGGTAAAGGGATTTTTACTGTTTATGGCTTTGAGTTTTTCTTCTCTATTATTAGTCGCATTATAGGTAAAAGGTTCTTCTGTGGTAGAGGTAGCAACTAAATAGCCGTTGCGTTCGAGAATAAATACCTGTCCGCGATCGCTAATTTTAATAGTTTCGAGAAAATCACTAATGTGACTCAGAACTAAATCAACCCCAACTACCCCACGAAAATTACTGCGACTATCATATAATTCTCCTGCAATGGTGATTCCTAACTCTCCACCAGCAAAAGTATAAATTTCACTCCAGTTATTAGTTTGCTTGGTGATAGTAGAAATATACCAGGGTCTGCCACGGGGATCAAAGAGATCGCCTACTAAAAATTTACTTCTTTGTCCCCTCTCATCTAGCAGATAAGCTTGACGTTGAGGAACAGTTGTTACAGGTTTAGCAATGAAAGTATTATCTCCTTCCTTTTTGACATAGGCGAATTTACCTGAGGGATCCGCCAGATAAATAGCATATACAGAATCAAAAATTTTAAACTGTCGCCAAAAGTCAATTTCAATTTTCTGCCAATCGTCCAAAGGTAACTGTTCTAACAAAGCTGCTTTTTGATTCAGTTCCACAATTAAGCAGGGCTTTTCTAAATAATTTTGTAGGTGCTGTTGTACGCTGGAAGTTACTTCATTTCTTAATTTTGTACCAACTTCGTTAACCGCTTGTTGTCCATTACGAAAGGAAAAATAGCCTACTAATCCCACTGTGATAAATATTTGTAGCAGAAAAGGTATAGTAAGAAGACTTTGTAAGGAGAGATGAGCTATCCTGCGCTTAAGCAGTTTAAAAGACATTATTAATAGTTAATAGTTAATAGTTATATAGTCTATACTTGAGTATTACTAATTACTAGTGATTCATAACTCATAGTTGTTTTAGGTGTGATTAAAAATTCACTATAATCGGCTAGATCATCTATTCCAATGAGATTGAAGATGGCTTCTAGGGCGAGCCAAAATAATACTTTTAGAAATAATTGTTGCCACTGGGTTTTCATTGCTCTTGTCTGGTGTTGCCATCATTTCGTAAAGTTATTTCAGCTTCAGGAATAAATAATAAAACTTTTGCTTAACTACTATAAATTTAAAAAATAATCGAGAAGAAGTAGAGATTTAATTAGTTGTGCATTAGTAAAATAGTACTTTTTTATCAAATAAGGAATACCTTCGGATCAGGCTGCATATCCAAACTTCCGGCTTTACTCATTACTTCAGCTCGAAGGGCGCAGTAACTTATACTGATTCATGATCTTGCAAAATTTTTAAGAGATGTTTGGTTGATTCGTAGGAATCATCGATTAATTCTATTTGTTCTTCTTTGTCTTCGATAATGGCTTCCGAGATTAATTCGAGAGAACAAGTAAGAGAATTGAGATTATTACGTATTTGATGGGATAATTTCTTAAGAGTTTCCTGACTGTTCGTCAATTTACTGTCGCTAAATTGCATATTATAAAGACGAGTATAATAACCTCCTCTTCTTAGCAGTTCGTCGTGATTTCCTGTTTCAACAATTTCTCCTTGGTCTAGCACTACTATCATATCTGCTTGTTGAATAGTAGAAAGACGATGGGCAATCACTAAAGTTGTACGATTAGTACACAAAGCTTCTATTGCTTGTTGGACTAGTCTTTCTGAAACCGTATCCAAAGCACTAGTAGCTTCATCTAAGATTAAAATATCGGGATTACGTAATAAGGCACGGGCGATCGCAACTCGCTGTCTTTGACCACCAGAAAGCATTATGCCTCGCTCTCCAATATGAGTATCAAAACCTTCTGGTAGTTTGATAATAAATTCATAAGCATTAGCTTGTTTTGTAGCGTCAATTAATGCTTCTTCCGTCACATTTTCTAAGCCATAAGTAATATTGTAGCGAACGGAATTATTAAAAGAAAAAGTATCTTGACTCACCACTCCCATAGCTTTTCTAACACTTTTAATATCATATTCTTTTAAATCAATACCATCAATCAGAATCTCTCCTTGAGTGGGGTCATAAAATCTGGGCACAAGATCGGCGATCGTAGATTTTCCTGCTCCTGAAGCCCCCACTAAAGCAACAGTTTTACCTCGGGGAATTTCTAAGTTGATATCTTGAAGAACTAGATCTTTATTCTTAGGATAAGAAAAACTAACTTGATTAAAAGTTATACCTTGGGTAAGATGCTTAAATTTTAAGCTTCCTGACTCTAGAAAAATTTTGTTTCTGTGATCTAAAAAGTCTAAAACAATATCAATACTAGCAACATGATTGGCTAATCTGGTTCGAGTGCCGTTTAATTGACCAACAAAAGGTAATAAGCGAAATAAAACCACTAAATAAGTTAATAAAATAGGAGCAAACTCTTGAATATTCTCAGTAAATATATAACGACAAATAAATACTAAAGCGATTATAGTAATAATCCCAGACATTTCATTAAGGGGACCAACTAAACCACTTATAGCTTGGCTTTGCAATTCTATTGTTTCTCGTTTCTCAAGTAGTTCAATAAAATTCCGTTCTTCTTGATTTTCATTAGCTACTAGCTTAATTAGCCGAATTCCCGTTAATATTTCAAATACCTTGCGAGAATATTGTCTAGATTGCTCAGATAACTTATAACCAAATTGTTTGGCTTTTTTAACTAGATTTTGGTTGATCAAACTAACTAGACCTAGTAGTATAGTAGTGGCTATAGTTAGTTGCCAAGAAATTAAGATTAAAGCTCCAAGAAAAGTCAATATATTGATACAAATATTACCAATTTGTATTACACCTCTAATTGAAGCAGCTGTATTGCCAACTTCTCGATTAATAGTATTGATAATATCTCCTACTTTATTTTTGTTATAAAAATCTATACTGACTTCCAAAAGATTTTTTATAGCTTCAAGTCTAATGCGTTTAACTAAATACTTTGCATAATAACTTCCTAGTAATCCACCAAAATAATTAGTAGCATTTTTTAGCAGCAAAACTAATACAATAGACAACAGCATAGCAAATATCTTTTGCTCCCCTTCAAAGCCATCAAAGAGAGAAAAAAGACTTTTTATGATAGGCTGATCCTTAGGAATAATATTATCTTGCCCTTCTCCTAATAAAACTACCAAAAAAGGAATTAAGATAGCAGCACCTAAACCATTAAAAATAGCTCCACTCCAACTAAATAGGAAAGTACCTATCAACAGCCAGGGTCTTTCAAAAGCGATTTTAACTAGGAATTTTCTAGAGATCATATTAATAGATTAATTAATATTATGAATAATTGGCTCAATAATCTTTGCCATAGAATCTAAACTATAATATAGTATGCAACGTTCTCTAGCAGCTATGCCTTTAGCTTTCGCCTCTTCATAATTATCAAAAATTTCTTGAATCTTAATCTTAATTTGGTCTGGGGAATTAGATTCTACTAAATACCCCGTATCTCCCAATATACGAGGTATATCCCCTACTTTAGTAGCAATAATTGGTTTTGCCATTGCCATACCATCCGTAAGCTTGAGGGGGAATTGAGCTTGTGCTGCTGGGGTGTTGCGCTGAGGAACTACAATTATGTGAGCAGCAGATGCGATCGCTGGCATTTCCGAGATCGGAGCGCGGGGAAGAGAAATAATCCATCTTCCCCATTTCTGTTGTAACTCTTGGTCATAGTTATCATAAGGGCTACCACCAACAATAGCGAGTCTCAAATCTGGTCTATTTAATTGAGCCAAAGCAATTAAAACGTCTTCTAGTCCTTTGTAAGGTCTGGGTGCGCCAGGAAACATCAAAATTTTATAATCACTTAAGCCATACTTAAGACGACTGGCTTCAGAGTCATATTTTGCAGGATCAAAAAGCTCCGTATCTTTCCCATTGGGGATATTAACTCCGCCAAAACGTTGTTGTAAAAATTGGTTATGAACCGTAATAGCATCTGCATAGTGGGATAATTTTTCGATCTTTTGCAGATACAAGGGGTGATCGGGGTGTCGTAGCGCGCCTTCTGATTGTAAGATATCCCTAAGTAATTGTTTGGGAGTAGGAGCGTATTTAAAAAGGTCGCCATCATGCCAACTCATTTCCCAATCATCAATGTCCAAAATTAGAGGACGACGACTGAAAAATTTCTTAACTAAAGCAATACCAAAGCTGCTAGGTTTTAGTTTGACTGCGTAGATAATATCACCATCTATTCGCTGAATTAGTCTATAAGCAGCACGTAAAAATTCTGAATGATATCCACAGGGAATAGCAAATATAGGTATCTCAGAATTTTTGATTGAAGAGGCAACTTCCCCAAAAGCTACCCCTAGCATTTCTACTTCGTAACCAAGTTTAAGCAGAGTTTGCGCCAACAAAAAAGGACGCACTCCACCCCCCCATCTACCAGCACCACTGCTAGATAGATCGCTAACTATGATTGAAATTTTGAGCTTTGACAAATTTATTTCTTGGTATGAGTAATATACTTCAATATTTCTTCTAACATAGTGAAGTATATTTATCACAATAATCTAGTTAATCAATTTATGTCATTTAAAACTGATTTTTAGATTTAAGCGATCGCATATTATTGAAATACCCAATAGCAATAGCGACAAAAAATTTTAGCTCAGGTAATTCATTGCTTAAACCACATCTCCTTAATAATAATTTAAGTTAACATTCAATCAAGGGAAAAAATCAAAATTCATCCTATGCAAAAAATTATCAAGAGAATACCAATTATTGGATCTTCGGCTATTAGAATATATAGTCTATATAAAAAATTAATACCTTTTTCTTCTGAACGTTATTGGATTAATAGATACGATTCAGGAAGAAACTCTGGACCAGGATCGTATAACCAGCTTGCGGAATTCAAGGCTGAGATCATCAATGCTTTTGTTCAAGATAACAATATCTCAACAATCATAGAATATGGATGTGGTGATGGAAATCAATTGAAACTTTCTAAATACCCATCATATATTGGCTTTGATGTAAGCCCAAAAGCATTAAAACTTTGTCATGATATCTTTCATAATGATCAAACTAAAAAATTTAAGTTGATGAGCAAATACCAAGGTGAAACGGCTCAATTAACCCTTTCCTTAGACGTAATTTTTCATTTGGTTGAAGATGAGATTTTTTCTTCTTACATGGCAAGATTATTCAATTCTTCGGAACAATTTGTGATGATATATTCATCAAACTTTGATGAGGAACCGAAAAACCATGAAAAGCATAGGTGTTTCACTAAGTGGCTTGAAGCAAACAAACCTCACTGGAAACTCATTCGTCACATACCAAATAGATTTCCATACAATGGCAATAACAAACAAAGTTCGCTTTCTGATTTCTACATATACGAGAAATCTTAAAAATATGAGGAACTGGTATAGTAAAAAAGCGAAAAGTAGGTTATTTATTTAATGAGGTGGTTTCTATGCTGACACATGAAGAAATGATTGGACTTCAAGCAGAAAAGCACGGTTTGATTGGAACGGATGAGTTTGCTTCTAAGCAAGAATATGTTTTACATCTCATACATACAGCTGCCTATGTTTCAGCATCCTCACTGACCGAAAACAAAAAAGTTTTAGATTGAGGTTGTAACACTGGGTATGGTACTGAAATTTTATTTAAGTCGAGTAACAATATTATTGGAGTAGATGTTTCTGAAAGAGCCATATTATCTGCAAAAAATAAATATAGTCATCTAGGAATAAACTTTCAACTAATAGACGGAGTTCAACTTCCTTTTAACGACAATGAGTTTGATGTAATTGTGAGCTTTCAAGTTATCGAACATATTGTTGATTACGAAAAATATATGAATGAGTTAAAAAGAGTACTCAAGCCCCAAGGAATAGTTATATTCACAACCCCCAATGCTCTTCTGAGATTAGATCCTGGAATGAAGCCATGGAATAAATTTCATGTTCGTGAATTTAATCATTCTGAGCTTAAATCTTTACTGAAGACATTTTTTCCACAAGTTAGCATTTTAGGTCTTTTTGCAAGAGAACCTCTTTATTCAATTGAGTTAAATCGAGTAAAACAAGCACGTAACTATGCAAGAGAAAAGCAAGAGCAAATAGCACATAGCAGTTCTATTTCTTTAAGAACAAGAGTAAAAAGAATAATTCCTAAGTTCATCCTAAGTGCAGTAAGAGGGATTCAAAGATTTCCTAGGAATGTATTCAAGCCTAAAAATAGTAAATCTAAAGTTGACGTCAAGTTAGTGAAATTTATAAATAAATACTCAGTACAAGATTTATTCTATCGTATTGATAATTTGGAATCTGCCTTAGATTTACTGGCTATTTGTGCCAATGAAGAAGAAGGCTTTAAAGAATATCAGCTTAAGCTTACAAGTAAAATTTCCTAACTGCTTCATAACCGATGAGACCAACTAGTATATAACTTGAGCTGTGCTAATATTTAAACTGATTGAACCAACAACAAAAGTTGGCAGGAAATTCTTACCACAAGTGATATCTCATCCACGATCTGGTACGCATTTGCTAGCAGCAATTTTAAAAGAGGCGTTTTTCCCAAAAGTCAATTTAGATCTTCCTCTAACAGTTGGCTCGGTTTGGGGTCATTGGAATGATAGACAACCTTTCTCTTCTCCTGTGCCAAAATTTTTCTTGCCAGATAAAATTACAAAATTGAAACGCTCCCATAAAGTTATTTTGGCTCTTCTGATTTGGCATATAGCCAAATCAGAAGAGGCTATTGTCTGAGGACTTTGATAAAATTCTTATAGTTCCTAGCTAGGGCAGCTATTTTCACACAAAGAGATGCATGACTTAAGTTTCAGTTCGATAAAATACTAGTATAGATTTTCTCTAATTGCTCATTATTATACTTTAAGTTAAATCTCTCCTCTACACGCTTGCGACCAGCTATGGCAAATTGTTCTCTGAGTGAGTTATTCTTTAGCAAAGTAACAATATATTTACTTAGAATCTGTATATCTTTTTCTGGGGCTAAAAAACCAGTTTCATTGTGATAAACTGCTTCTAGAATTCCGCCACTAGCGCAACTTACTACTGGTAAACCCATAGCTTGAGCTTCGGCAAATACTATACCAAAACCTTCTGTATCACCAGACTTGGCAATAATACTAGGAACACTAAATACAGAAGATTTATTCATCCAAATTTTAACTTGTTTTGGAGTTTGGACTCCTAGAAAACGATAATTATTAAGTAAATCCGCAGCTAAATTTTCTAATTTAGAACGTAAATCTCCATCTCCAATAATTACTAACTCTACATCAGGCATTGTTTTTTGTACTTGAGCCATCGCTCTAATTAGATATTCACATCCTTTTTTTTCCACTAAACGACCCACAAACAAAACAATTGGTTGGCGTTGTATCTTAGGATCTGCCTGAAATTTGTCTGTATCTACACCAATATAATGAACTTTAATTTTTTCAGCTGGGCATCCTTTCTCTATTAGTTTAGAATGAATGAATTCTGAAATAGCGATAATACAATCAGCTTCTCTGAAAACCAGTTCTAATCTTCGTTTTTCTGATAAAACATAATCTGGTGTTAGCCAATTGGGAATTTTAGATAATTCTACAGGAAGTTCGTAAATAAGTGTTGCGAGAAAATCATTCCAAACATTAGCAATTTTTTGGAAATTTTTTTGATGATGTTTTATTTCAGAGTTTTCAAAACTATCTACTGCTGATAATTGCTTGGTTATGTCATATCCATGAAAAGTAACAATCAATGGCACTCCTATTTTTCTAGCTAGTTTAGCTGCCCAGAATCCATCCGTACCAAAATGACAATGAATTAAACAGGGAGATAAATCTCTCAAATGCTTTAACCATTGGGGATGAAGCACATTGGCTAACCTAAAAGCTTTTTTCCAGAAAACAGAATTTGGAGTAATATCACTTAAAGTAGCTATACGATCATCAGCTATAAAAAGGTCAAGTTCTTGAATTCTTTCAATTCCAGTATAAAAAGCTGTATATTCTGATATATTTTCAGCTTGGGAGATGATAAAAGTTTGAGAGTAGGGAAGCAATTTATCACGATAAATAATTACTGATTTGTTATTATTTACATTTCTATTAGCTCTCATAAATTATTTTTCAACTATTGATTAATCATCTTTGCCTTTCTAACTTACCTAATTTTAGCTTTAATCTTTCCAAATTTCTGACGTAACGTACAAAAAATAAAACTCTAATTACTTGTAGCTTATTTTTAAAATTGTGTAATCTTTGATCTACTAGAATACGTAAAATACTTTTAAGAGGGAAAACATCCATTATAATTTGCTTATAAAAAAGTGAGTATTTATCTGTCCAGCTTAATTTTTTTTTGTCTAGTTTTATTTTTTTTCTGTCTTCAACTCCATCGACTACTCTAATTGTTTTTTGATAAAGTTCTGCAAAAGAAGAACGAGCAGGATGAGAAATGCAAGTATCATCAGCATAAATTAGCTTATAACCAAATTTAGCTACTCTTTCCCCCCAATCTCGATCTCCACTTGATTTAAGTTCACTATTGAAATAACCTACTTTTTCTAGTACATCTTTAAAAGTAAATAGATTTGCTGTAACGCTATAACTCTGTATTTCAATATAAAATTTCTGTTGAAATTCATGAATACTTTCATATAGTTCCACTGCTTTTGGTTGATTGATATCTTTAAAAAATAAGTTTATTTTACCTCCAACTAATCCACAATTTTCATTCTTCAACAGATTAGCTACACCTTTTTGAATCCAGTCTAATTCAGGAAGACAATCAGAATCAGTAAAAGCAATTATTTCTCCCCTGGCTAAAGATATTCCTTTATTGCGAGCAGCATATGAACCTGGGCGATTTTCATCAGTAATTCTAGCTTGAGTATAATTAGAAACAATAGATTCTATGTTTTCTTCTGAACCATTGTCTACTACTATAACCTCGTATCTATTTTGAGGATAAGTTTGATTTTGTAAAAGATGTAAACATTTATTTAATCTCTCAGTATCATTATAGACTGGAATGATAACAGAAACAAAAGGTTTCTCAGGTTGTTGATCCCAAAAATCATTCATAATTTAATATGTATTAAATTTTTTTGGAAATTATTTAATTAATTTCATAGTTTATCTTATAGCCAGATAATTATTAAATATTGAATATTTTATATTTTTAACTGATGTTTACCGATTACATACAAAGGACTAATCAAAGTACATAACAGCAGTTCTAACTGTACAGCAGCTACTATATCGGTGTTGATTATTCTCCAATACTTAATTAGATAAATAATAACTTTACTTATATCATTCAGAATGTATGCAGGTATGACAAAAGGTTTCTGCCAACTTTGATAGTTTAGCATTCGCACATAGTGTCGAGTTAGTCCATTACTACGAAAAAAATTAATTAAATATTTATTTTCAAAACGTGATTTAGAAATAAGATGATTAATTTCCATTTCTGGATTGAACCAAATTTCCCATCCTGCTTGCCAAATGTATGATAACATCTCGATGTCTTCAGCAGTTTGGATAAGTCTAGGTACTTGAGGAACACTTTGTACCCAAGCTTTTTTTCTAATCACAATTCCCGCTCCAGGAGGGAACATTTTTTTATTGGTTTGGATATACTTCTGATTATAACAGTAAGTTTTTGGTCCTTCAATTAGAGCAAAAAAACGAGCTATTTTATTAAAATTTGGGGGTGGTTCTATCTCAAATTGTCCATGAATCTGACCCCCATAGGCACCTGCTTGAGAATGAGATTGACCAAAAATATAGGCTTTTGATACCCAATTAGAGGCAGGCAGGTTATCATCATCAAGAAAACCAATTAAATCTCCCTTTGCTTCTTTAATTGCAGCATACCTAGCAAATGCCCTGCCTTGTCTTGATTCACAGTAGTATTTAAGGGGATATGTTTTATCCCACTTAGATTGATAATTTTTAACAATAGCTACTGTGTTGTCAGTACTATTATTATCAACAACAATTACTTCCCAATTAATATCTTCTGTATCTACTTGTAAAAGCAGTCTATCTAAAACTTTAGGTATTGTCTTAGCACTGTTATAGGTACGAATTGCTACTGTAAAATCCACCATAATTTTGAGATTGGTTCTAATCCTGATCACTGTGAAAGTGTCAGTTGTCTGCTGATGGTAAATCTAATTAACATACTATAGTAATGCTAAATCAAATTGCAGATTTAGCATTAGGGCATCTTTCATTCCCAAGAGAATTGTAATAAGAACAATTCTGATTGATTAACAAAGTATTTACTTTTGAGGAATTATTAAATGAAGATCGATCGCATACCTGTATTGTCAGATAACTATATTTTTTTACTATATGAACTAGAAAATTGTACCGCAGCAGTGGTCGATCCTGCTGTAGCAAAACCAGTATTAAAAAGATTAGAAGAATTAGGATTAGATTTGGTGGCTATTTTTAATACTCACCATCATTCGGATCATGTGGGGGGAAATCGGGAGTTAATCAAGTACTTTCCCAATCTCTGTGTCTATGGAGGTGCAGAGGATCGAGGCAGAATTCCGGGACAACAAGTATTTTTAAAACAAGGGGATACTGTACAATTTGCGGGACAAACAGCACAGGTATTCTTTGTTCCCGGTCATACTCGCGCCCATATTGCCTATTATTTTCCACCAATTCGGGGAGAAGATAGAGGAAATTTATTTTGTGGAGACACTCTTTTTGCAGGGGGATGTGGTCGCTTATTTGAAGGGACTCCATCTCAGATGGTGGATTCTTTGGGTAAGTTGAAAGCTTTACCAGATGATACTTGGGTCTGGTGCGCTCATGAATATACTCTGAATAATCTCAAGTTTGCCCTAACGGTAGAAGGAGATAATTTACATTTACAACAGCGATATGAATCAGTAAAACAAGATCGCGCTATTAAAAAACCCACTGTGCCTTCTTTACTGGGAATGGAAAAGAAAACTAATCCTTTTTTACGCTGGGATGCGCCATCTTTACAAGCAGTGACTAAAATGCAAGAGCCAGCCAGGGTATTTGGACGCTTAAGAGGAATGAAAGATATGTTTTAATCAGATTTTTTTAAGTAAATGTGTATTTAGATACCAAATAGACTTTTTTGTCAAGATTTTCTTGTTAAACTAGAACATATTCGTAATTTTTGTTTACATAAAATTACAAACATTAAATTTTGATTCTTAAAACTTAAAATCATGGGACTAATTAAAGGAATTCAAATTCGTCCCCTTGAGTCTGTTCAAGGAGGAATGGCGGAATTTTATAATCTTCAATCTAGTGATGAAACTATGGTGGTCAAAGTACCAGCCCATACTGTTGACGATTTATTTATTCACCGCAATCAAACCGATCAGTTGTTAGTAGTCAGAGGTAGTTTTGTTTTAGTCATTTTGTATAATCGACAATATCAATATATTCCTCTCAGTACTCGTGAGCCTCAAGTGGTCACTATTCCGCCAGGTATTCTTCACGGCTCGATTAATCTAAGTAATCAAGATTGTTTGTTGGTTAATGCTTTATTGCGTCACGGTGAACCCAATCCTAAAGACTATCAACCAGTCAAAAAACCTTTTCCCTACGATATTCAGCAAGCTCAGTTAAGTTTGCAAAATCTTGAAGCAAGAGCTGCGAAATCTCTAGTAAAAGGCTAAAATTATCCTGATGTTTTAACCAATAACATCCTGTAGTTTTTGACGAAATTCCCCTTTGGGATGTCCTCCTTTGACTTCTCCCAAAATTTTAAAATCTCCTTCGGGAGAGTCACAAACAATATAAGTGGGCCATCCCATATCCTCTTTTTTGGGATATTGAGTTAAAAGAATTTTGCGATACTTGCGATAAGTAGCTGTATCCTGCATTTTGACATCGATAAATTCTAAATCTAGCTCTTTGGCTACTTTATGGTCATAAAAAGACATTTTGTGACAAATCCCACAATCTTCAGAAGAGAATTTGATAACCGCTCTACTCATAAAATATTTTTAATAACTCGATTCTCTAATTATTAGGGATAATTTGTTTGAATCCCAGGAACTATCAATAATTTTAAAATTCAGGGAAAAAAGCGATCGCATTACTCTAAAAATTTTAGGTCTGTGCGATCGCTTTTGGAGAAAGTATTAAATATTTAATGACTAGCGAGTATCTCGTTTCTGACGACGGCGATCGCGCCATTTAATAGCAGAAAGGTAGAGAATTCCTCCACTTACTATCAACATCAGCACTAAAGCAGCCAGAAACAAAGTGTTGATTATATATTCTGTTTGCACAATTGATTTTTTAGAATCCGTTACGACCCCAAACTACCATAGCGATCGACCAACTAAATAAAGCAAGGGTACCAGCCCAACCTAATGTCAAAATATCCATGTTGTTTAACTTATTTTTTACAATTATCAGTAGATACATCAAACCATAATTTTGATGCTTGAGTACCATTTTATAATGGTTTGAGTTGATTTTGGTAAATTATCTTTCAGTGGCTGCTATTCGATAATTGTCTTAAAATTAGTTATTAGGAGGCATGAAAAATCTTTGACCCCAAAAAACCAGTATTTTCTGAACCTAGACTCAACTATTCTCGGTTTTACCGAAATTAGTAACCAAATCAACTATCGAAAAGCCCAAAACTCTCTCAGGAATCTAATTGGTAATCTCGACCTTACTGTCCAAGAGCAAGAGGGGTTAGAGTCAGAAATTGACTATCTCTCAGGAATGTTAGACAAGCTCGAACAGTCCGTGTTTCAGATTGCCGTTTTTGGTATGGTAGGGAGGGGCAAATCTTCGGTTTTGAATGCTTTAGTAGGGAAGAATATTTTTGCCACAGGTGCTTTACATGGGGTTACTCGTAGTATTGAGCAAGTAGATTGGGATATCGAGCCAAAACAATTGCAAAGATTAACCATATCTGAATCGGGAAGTCAGAATAAAATTCAGCTTTTAGATACTCCTGGGATTGATGAAGTTAACGGTAAACAAAGAGAAATTTTAGCTCATAGGTTAGCAACTAAAGTTGACTTAATTCTTTTTGTGGTTTCAGGAGATATTACCCAAGTAGAATATCAAGCCTTGTCTCAATTGCGGGAAGCGGGAAAACCGATATTATTGGTGTTTAATAAAATCGATCAATATCCTGAAGCTGATCGCCATATTATCTATCAGAAAATCCGTGACGAGCGAGTCAAAGAATTAATTTCCCCCAAAGAAATTATCATGGTTTCTGCTGCACCTCTAGATTTAAAAGCTATTAAGTCTGTGGATGGGAAAGTGACAGTTAAAAGAGTTCGTGGTAAACCCCAAATCCAGGCTTTAAAACTCAAGATATGGGAATTATTAGAACAAGAAGGCAAATCTTTGATTGCCCTTAATAGTATGCTCTATGCTGACAATATTAATGAACAAATCTTGGAGCGAAAATTAGCGATTCGAGACAAAGCAGCTAATGATTTGATTCAAAGAGGGGCAATGATTAAGGCTACTGCAATAGCTTTAAATCCTGTAACAGCAATTGATTTATTTGCAGGTGCGATTATTGATATTGGTTTGATTCTGGCTTTATCCCGTCTCTATGGCATTGCCATGAATCAACAAGGTGCAGTAGCACTATTAAAAAAAATTGCTCTGAGTATGGGGGGTATTGGTGCTAGTGAATTATTAGCGACTCTGGGATTGAGTTCAGTTAAAGGTTTACTGGGGGTTGCTATCCCTGTCTCAGGGGGATTAAGTTTGGCTCCTTACTTATCTATTGCGATCGCTCAAGGTAGTGTAGGGGGAGTTTCCTCCTACGCCATTGGACAAATTACCAAAACTTATTTAGCCAATGGTGCATCTTGGGGTGAACAATCTCCCAAAACAGTGGTTCAGGATATTTTAAACTCTTTGGATGAAAAATCAATCCTGAATCGGATTAAGTCTGAATTGCAAGCAAAATTAATTAAAATTAATTAGAATTATTCCCTCTGGTCAAGTTAATTTTGATATTTACAAATAAAATTAATCTGCTATGATAGGATACTGTGACCTTGGAGAGGTGGCTGAGTGGTTGAAAGCGGCTCCCTGCTAAGGAGTTATGGGGGTTAAACTCCATCGGGGGTTCGAATCCCCCCCTCTCCGTACTAGATTTTTCCTTATAATCAGGGGTTTTTCGACCCACCGATAAACCATAACCCCATAACTCTCACCCAAATATTCTCCAAATTTTCTCCAATAATCTATTATTCCCATACACATAAGCAGGTAGTAAATCGGATTTATCCAATCTTCATCAGTGAGTAAAAAATCTGTAAAGGTGCGATCGCGTAAATTGTTACTTGAGTTAGACTCAAAAATTCATGTTTACCTATGTAGGACTTGCTGAATAAGTCTAAACCCTTGACAAATAAATGGTTTGGTCTTCAGGTAAAGTTGACAAAGTGCAAGAAATAAGCTTATCTACCTTCAAAATCCATACACTTTGAGATTGTCTAGATTATTCTGATTACCTCTTCTGACTTCTGACTTCTGACTTCTGACTTCTGAACCTCGCCAAAAAACTTTTTCAGCAAACCCTATGTAGTCCTGTAGGGATAGATAAAGAGCTTGAGGCAACCTAAAACTTATTTGATGTTTACTGTTCATTGTTGCCATTACTCCAAGTCTGATAATCTACGCTAAGCAACTGGCAAATTTCCCAATTCAACTTTAGAAACCAAAAACGCAGTTGTAAATAATCACAACTGGGAAAAAATTATTTATCAACAAAGACTTGTTACCAACTAGATTTAACAACTCCAGGGAGTAAACCTTCATGAGCCCATTCTCTAGGAACATTACGAGATAATCCAAAACACGATAGTAAGCTCTGGGTCTTCCTGTTACCATACAACGATTACGCTTACGACTGGGCGCACTATTACGGGGTAATCTTTATAGGTGCAATGCACAGTCTCCCACTATACCGCGAATCAGTTAGAAGGAGAATTGTAATTAATGTTGTGCTAAAACTTTTTCTAAGGCTGTCAGTAGCAGCAAAACGTTTTCAGGACGGCTATTGTAACCCATTAAGCCAATACGCCATACTTTACCCCCTAGTTCTCCTAAACCACCAGCTATTTCGATATTGTAATCATTGAGCAACTGGCTAGATACAGCTTTCCCATTGACTCCTTCCGGAATTCTGACAGTTGTTAGGGTAGGAAGACGAATTTCTTTTGGTACATGGCATTCTAATTTTAAATCTGCTAAACCTTCCCACAGTAGTTCCGCATTTTTTTGATGTCTTTGCCAACGCTCTTCTAATCCTTCTTCCGCAACTAACCGTAATGCTTCTCTTAAACCATAGTTCATGTTAATAGGTGCGGTGTGGTGATAAACCCGATCCTTTCCCCAGTATTTGGTGAGCAGGGACATATCCAGATACCAATTACTTACAGGTTTAGTTCGTTGGTTGAGCTTGGCTACCGCTCTGGGACTCATGGTAAAAGGAGAAGCTCCTGGAGGACATCCTAGACCTTTTTGGCTGCAACTATATGCCAGATCAATTCCCCACTCATCAATATACAAGGGTACACCTCCCATACTGGTGACAGTATCAATAATTAATAGACAATCATGTTTATGACATAATTCAGCTACTCCTTCCAAGGGTTGACGAACCCCTGTAGAAGTTTCCGCATGAACTAAGGCTAGAATTTTGGGTTGATAAGTTTGGATCGCTTGTTTGATTTCCTCAAAGGTAAAGGCTTGTCCCCAAGTGGTAGTAATTTTTTTGACATCTCCCCCATAGCGAGTTGCCATATTAACTAAGCGATCGCCAAAATAGCCTTTTAC
>JASJDB010000433.1 GCA_030065315.1 Xenococcaceae cyanobacterium MO_167.B52
AATGCTTGTTCTGGAGCCTGTTGCATAGAACCAAATAGAGAACCAGCAACTCTCATGGCTTCTACAGATTTGGTCATGTCAAAGATTTGTTCATAAATGCCGGTATTTCTGACCTCACCAGTACCTGCACCAGCTTTCTTGCTAGGAGGTACAAGGGTAAAGACGGTTTTACCTCGTAAATCTTCCTCCCAGTCAACGGTGACAAAGTTATCTTCAATCCAGTCAGAGGGATAAACAGGAGGAATCCGAACTGATGCAGAACGAGCCAAACTTAGCCAACGACCATCTGGGCAACGGTAGCCGATATCTACTGCATAATCGCGATCACTAACGGGAATAGGCAAGTACCATTCTCTTGCCATTTCATCACAGAGATACTCTTGTACGTTATGAGGTGCTTGTTGTTCAATGTTGATGTCAGTGACATCATAAATCCGTAATGCTAACTGTTGTCCACCTTGACTACGTAATTCTTGTTTGTGTTCGTTAGGAACATCCCAATAGCAGTAAGCCCACTGGGGATCTCTGGGAAGCAGAACGATCCGACTGTCACCATAGCCACCAGGAAGTTCTCCCAAATCTTGATCCACAGACGATAGTGTGTCATCAGCGGTTGTTTCCTGACCAACTTCAAATTTTGTAGCTTCCACTTGTTGTTCCTCCTGAATAGGTGATGAATCTTGAAATAGTTTTTCTTGTTCAGTTTTTTGTATGATTGTTTTTATCGCATCGAGTAGTTGCGCTTTACGCATCCGACTGTAGCGTGATATGCCAAGCTCACTAGCAACTTTTCGTAGTTGCCTGAGCGTCATTTCTTCTAGGGGGGGGCGTTTCCTTGCCATTTAGATGGAGCCTCCGATTTTTTTGGTTGTGGTAACTAATCGTTGGCAGTGCTAAAGCTGGGTGAGTAAGCCAAAATTCATGGGATATATTGACTTAACCTTTTCTATTAGTCTTACAACTTTTAGGTTACGTGAGTATTTTTAACTACTAATATCTAAGATCAATTTACCCTTTGGGATCAAGGGTATCAAAGCAAAAATTGAGGCTCCCTCACGAGAGAATAGGCTTTGTTAAGAATTAATATCTTGATTTCATGACATTAGCGATCCCTGCCTATAGCTGATTACTCAAAATAGTTGAGAAATCCTGATTAATGTCATAATATTTTGACATAGTTACTGCTGATAAACTCTTCCTTTCCAAGCACCCCCTTGACCTCTTCCATGTCTAAGAGCAGAATCGATAGTCATCAAACTGTATAAAAAAGCGATCGCAGGTAAAGCCAGAACCCAAATGAAGGATATTTTGTAAAGTCTCACAGTTGGCAAGTATGCCAAACTCATTAATAACCAGGCTAAAATCCCCATAATTGCCAGTCCGTAATTATGAACCACAAAACCCAAGACAGTGGCAATAGGTGGAATCAGGTAGACCAAAGTTAAACCGAATAAAGCACCAATGAGTAATAGAGGAGAGTAGTTTAGCTGATTGTAAGCAGTACGGGCTACCATATCCCAAATAGTTTTTAATGACTGATAAGGACGTAGGCTCACGACAGAAGAACTCAGTCCTAACCAAATAGGAGATGGTTGTTTGGGGTCAGCAAATTTTATAGTCTTCGCCAAGGTACAGTCATCAATTAGAGCATTACGAATTGTTTGAATGCCTCCGATTTTTGCTAAAGCTTGAGGACGAATCAAAATACAACCACCAGCAGCAGCAGCCATAGGGCTTTGAGGATTATTTACCCAACGAAAAGGGTATAACTTTTGAAAGAAAAACACAAAAGATGGGATTAATAACTTTTCCCAAAAGCTCTCACACCTTAATAAAACCATCAGTGAAACCAAATCTAGTTTTTCTGCTTCAGCTTTGGTTACTAATTCAGTAAGACTTGTCGGGTGATGTTGAATATCAGCATCAGTTAATAGGAGGTATTCAGGGGGGGATTCTTGGTTAAGGGTATATTTAATACCCTGCTCCATTGCCCATAGTTTCCCTTTCCACCCCTCTGGTAAAGGTTTTCCTGCGATAATTTCGAGCTTATGGCTTAATTGTAGTGCCTCAGCAGTTTGTTTAGCGATCGCTTGAGTTGAGTCAGTGCTATTATCATCCACCAGCACTAGGGAAAAATCTCCCAAATAGTCTTGTTTGAACAGAGAAGTCAAACTTTGAGCAATTAATTCTGCTTCATTTCTGGCAGGAATTATAATTCCGACTTGAGGATATCTTTGTATGATACTTGTGTTAGGATCGAGCTTCTGGTCTGCCCGCCAAAATTGACCCCAGAACAGTAAGAGAAATAACCAGATACCCAAAGATAGAGACGCGATCGCAAAAAGCACCATAGTAACCCATCAACTTAACTTTTTAGAGAATTGTCGAAGAAAATAAAAATTTTCTGTAATTTGTAGTTATTGATACAGCAAAAATCTTGCTTTATTTATCCAAATGTTGTTTGATATTGATAGTGAGTTAATTAAAACCAGAAATCATCTAGGTCAATATTGATATGAGTACTGCAAACCTTTATCCTTCCGCTCTTACTTCCTATACGATTGAGTCTATCAAAGAAGAAGCTCGCCAATTGATTGAACAAGGTATTCTGAGCCGTCAGCAACCGATATATACTCTTTGTAAATATATCCCTGCTCGTGAATGGGTCTGTATCGAGTGTGAACTAGAAAGATGCGAATACTTATTAAGAGACACTATCGCTGACTTAGTGGCTTACGAAAGCTGGGAAAACGATTAGGTACATAGATATTTAGAATAGAACAAAACAAAATAATAAATCCGAATGACAATCATTTTATTTGTGGGGGCAATATCTTGTGTGTTGCCCCCACAACCTTTATCTTACTTAGATTCAAAAAAGTTTAGAAAAATATAATTCTAAAGTTTAGTTCCGCAATCAGGACAGAAATTATGATTGACGGTATTAGTTGCACCACAACTGCTACACTCGACAAACTTCACCCTATCTTCTTCGCTATCGCGTTTTGGCAAGCCCAACATCTGTGCATTACTCTTGCCTGGGGCAATCATAGGATAGCAGTTTTCATTTTTCTTAACCCTGACATCCAATAAGACTGGTCCATTGTGTGCCAACATTTGGGAAATGCCGTTTTGTAACTGGATGCGGTCACTGATGGCCATGCCTTTAACACCATAGGCTTGGGCTAACAATTCAAAATCAGGCATTCCTATCTCCATATTAGAAGAAGAATAACGTTCTCCGAAAAAGGCTTCTTGCCATTGTCTCACCATGCCTTGCCAGCCATTGTTAATGATGACGATTTTAACATTGAGTCCATACTGAGCTAGAGTACCTAATTCCTGTAGATTCATTTGGAAACTAGCATCACCACTGATACAGATTACATCTTCTTCAGGCAAAGCGACTTTTACTCCCATTGCAGCAGGCATACCAAAACCCATTGTGCCTAGTCCAGCACTAGAAATCCAGCGACGAGGAGCATTTTTGAGGAATTGGGCTGCCCACATCTGATGTTGACCTACATCGGTAGTGTAGTAAGCATGGGGGGCTTGACGCTCTATTTCAACTATTACCTCTTGAGGAGACAAAGCATGGTCAGGGTGGGGTACTACCAAAGGATAGTCTCGTCGCCAGCGATTAATTTTTTCTAACCAGGGTTTAGTTTTAGTGTGATTTGCCGGAACATTTAATTCTGTAGCACGAGCTAGAATTCTTTCTAGAACTTTTTTCACATCCCCCACGATGGGAACTTCAGGGGCGCGATTTTTTCCTACTTCCGCAGGATCGATGTCAATATGAATGACTTTGGCACGGTTGGCAAACTCATCCAGTTTACCTGTAACGCGGTCATCAAATCTTGCACCAACAGCCAATAACAAATCGCACTCACTGACAGCAAAGTTAGCATAGGCTGTGCCGTGCATTCCTAACATTCCTACAGATAGGGGGTGATGTTCATCAAAGGCTCCCAATCCCATTAGGGTTGTAGTTACAGGAATTTGGAATCTTTCTGCTAATTGGTTAATTTCCTCATAGGCATTAGATGAGATCCCGCCTCCCCCCACATATAGTAAGGGTTGTTTAGCTGCTTCAATCAGTTCTAACGCTGCATTAATCTGACGAGGATTGCCTTTAACAGTGGGTTTGTAGCCTGTTAATTTTACCTTTCCTGGTTCTACGGGGATGTAATCAAACTCTTCTAAACCTACATCTTTTGGCACATCAATTAGCACGGGTCCAGGACGACCTGTACTAGCAATATGGAAAGCTTCTGCTACAATACGTGCCATATCCTTGGCTTCTCTTACCACATAGGAGTTTTTCACTACAGGCAGGGTAATACCAAAAATATCTGTTTCTTGAAAGGCATCTGTTCCAATAAAATTCCTGGGGACTTGACCTGTCACTACTACCATAGGGATTGAATCCATATGAGCCGTCGCAATACCTGTTACTAAGTTAGTCGCACCAGGTCCAGAAGTACCAAAACATACTCCCACCTTACCTGTAGCACGAGCATAGCCATCTGCTGCATGGGATGCTCCCTGTTCGTGACGCACTAAAAAATGTTGGATGTCGCCTCTAGCTTCAGCCCGATATAATTCGTCATAGATCGGGAGAATCGCGCCTCCTGGATAACCGAAAATGTGCTTTACTCCATGACGACATAAACTATCTATTAGGGCAAATGCTCCTGTGCGTCTTTGGGGAGTTAGAATGTCTTGCTTACTTTGGGGAATGCTTGTTGAAACCACGCTAATAAACCGTAATTACTTAACCTAATACCTAATTTTAGAATTTGTTGCCTATGATGCAACAGAAAGATCCATTAATTGCTATGTGCAAATTTTCTTATTCTAGATGAATCTGAGGTTTATGTCGAGAGGTCAAACCTTTTAGTGAAGAGTCTGAGAAGATTTAAGTTCCTTCAAGCTGCTTATGTGATCGCGATTATCTTTTTCAAGCTTTCTTGACAAATCCTAATAAAATAACTTGAAGTAATAGTTAAGAAATTTTGCGCTTTTGCCCAAGAACTAGCAATACTCTGG
>JASJDB010000434.1 GCA_030065315.1 Xenococcaceae cyanobacterium MO_167.B52
AGAGTAATTCTTAGGAGATCTAAATTCTCAAAAACATACCACTGTAACTGATCTTTTAAATATCTCCATAGTCTCTCAATCGGGTTGACTTCTGGGGTGTAGGGAGGTTGAAATATGAAAATAATATTATCTGGTATTTCTAAATCTTCTTTATAGTGAAACCGTCCATTATCTAACTGAATAAAATTAAGGTCTTTACTGTATTTTTTAGAAAATGAATCTAGATAACAATGATCACAATCACTATTCAAATGTCACCATTCTTCAAAAAAATTTTCCCCCGTAATTGGTTCTACTAATCCATAAAGCCAAAGGTAGTCATATTTATATTGATGTATTCCAACAGGTTGTATCCCTGAAAGCGTTATTTTCTTTCTTTCTATAGTAGGTCCTCCAAATCGGGATTCACGCTACGTACCCAATCTCTAATTTCTTGATCTTTGATCTCGTTTTTCTTGATGTAATAATAATTCTTTCTCAATTATTTCTGGAATTTTTGCTGGCTCCGTCCTTACGCTGAGGAAACCTTATGCCCTAAAGGATTCCCTAACGGTCTTATCCGCAGGTGTATCCTTTAGGACGAAGCGGTATCCTTTAGGACAGCGCGGGCGGTACGCTTTTTGAATTCAGCTTCCGCCTCAGCATCTTTTTTGACGTTACTACGACGGGGAACTTTCAGTTTGGCTTTAAGTCTATAATGTACCGTATCATGTACAACTTTATAGTCAACTTCTAAATCAGGAGCCGTATATAACCAGGGAGCGTATTTCTTTATAACTACTAAATCCTTCTTTTTCCTTTAATTCATTAATTAAAGCTTGTTGAATGTATGGAGGAATTGCTGGTGGTCTGCCAGAAGTCGTGTAAATATCTAGCATTTTTGACATACCACCTTTTCGATATGAACTTAACCATCTCGATACTGTAGTTCTATGTTTTCCACTTAAAGATGATAAATGTCCTATACTTTCAGCTAAGGAGCGTTTTAATCCAATAAAGTGCTTGAATTCTTTCTTTTTTCTGAGGATTTTTTTCTGGTTTAAGTAAAGAGCGATAATGTTTCAACAGATTCAACAATTTCTATTTTAAGTTTTCCTGTCACTTCTACTACTTTTGTTGATTTTTTCGATTAGAGCGATCATACTATTATATTTATAGCATATCTAAAGTGATTTGATATAAAAAGGTACAGATAAAGACGCGGATACTGCTTCAAATTCGGGGTCTAATTGTTTTAATGCTGTATTGGCGGTGAGAAAGCAAACAGTATAGAAGTGAATAATATTACACAGCACCAAAATGCCCATCGTACCGTAGAGGAAGTTTAACGGATTAACAAAGGCATAATTAGTAAAGGGAATGGGAATCAGCTTTTGATTGAAAAAGAAGACATAAGCCAAACCTAGTACCAAGCCAGGTAACGCCAAGGGAAGGGTAGATAGAAAATAATTAATTGCTCTCAACCAAGAGACACCTTTACCTTTTTCTACTAGATAAGCACCGATAAATACAGCAATAGTACCGAAAATTGCGGTATAAAGTGCCATCCGAATACTATTCCAATAAGCTGCATAGCCACCACCACCTACATTACTAAAATCGTAATGACGCAAACTAAAACTAAAGTTGTAGGGCCATACTTTAATCACAGAAGCAAAGATAATTGTGCCAAAAACTATTAAAGCTGCTGCAACTATCAGAAAACAAATACCGAACATCGTCCAGTCTAAAGCAGCATTGGGCTTGGGTTGAAGGGGAACGGCTTTGGCACTAACTAAGGCAGTCTGTCTTTTTTGAATGATGCGATCAACCACAAAAGCAATTACTGTTGGAACTAATAAGAAAACACTGATGGTTGCACCCATGGAGAAATTTTGCTGTCCGATTACTTGCTTAAAGAAGCCTGTAGTGACAATACCTTGATTACCAAATAAATAAATTAAACCGATCGCATGAGCCAATGGAGGGATATAAAGGGTTAACATCCCCAAGGTGCGAAATAAACCCTTACCTAACATCGCTGTTCGGGTCATACCATAGGCAAAAAGAAAAGCGAGGAAGACTGAAATTAAAGTAGATGCGATCGCAACATAGAGACTATTGGTAAAAGATTGAGCTAGAGAAGGAGTAGTTAGATAGTCAAATCTATGTTCCGTACCTGATTGATAGAAAGATTTACGGTTAATTTTTCTTGAGAACTGTCTGGTAAATGAAGATTCACTAAATAAGAAGAGCCTAAAAACTCAATGTCATCAATAGTTCCTGTTAATATGTTAGGCAAATTAGCATTAGCAGTATCATTGGTTAAAGGCAAAATATCTTCGGGACGAATTGCCACAGTTATTTGTTTACTACCAGTAATTCCTCTTTGAGGTACATTTAAAATTAATTCACCACAGCACACCTGTCCAGGTTGAACTACTCTACTAGGTAAAAAGTTCATTACCCCAATAAAATCAGCTACGAAAGAAGTATTTGGCTGTTGATAGACAGCATGAGGTGTACCGACTTGGGCAATATAACCCTTATCCATCACCACAATGCGATCGCCCATTACTAAGGCTTCTTCTTGGTCATGAGTTACCATTAAGGTAGTAATTCCCAGTTGTTTTTGGAGTCTAGCGATTTCGGTTCTTAATTTAACTCTGACCTTGGCATCTAGTGCTGATAAAGGCTCGTCTAGTAACAATAAACCTGGAGACTGTGCTAAAGCCCTTGCTAATGCTACTCTTTGTTGTTGCCCTCCAGACATTTGGGCAGGATATTTCTTCTCTAATCCTGCTAAGCCAACCAGGTCTAATAATTCACTGACTCTGGCTCTAATTTGTGGTTTAGACTGTTTGGCATTTTCTAAGCCATAGGCAATATTTTGGAAAGCAGTTAGATTAGGGAATAGAGCATAGGATTGGAAGACAATGCCGAAATCTCTTTGAGAAGGAGGTAAATTAGAAACATCTTTTCCGTCTTGAATAATGCGTCCGCTAGTATGCTGTTCTAAACCTGCAATAATCCTCAGTAATGTAGTTTTACCACAACCTGAAGGACCGAGCATACAGACAAACTCACCAGGATAAACATCTAAATATATTTCTTTAAGCGCGGTAAAATTGCCAAAGTTTTTGTAGACGTTTTCAACTTGTAAATAGGGCTGTGCTTGTTTTCCTCCTTAGACTACTGCTCTTGAAGAAGATAATATTTGACGCTCATTTTTAGGGGTCGAAGTTTGTTGTTTTTCTGAAGGATAAGTCATATCATTTGTTACTTATTACTTATTTTTTGGGCTCGGACTTTGAATCATAGAGCCTAGACCATTCTTCAAGAATTTCATCACGGTTTTGAGCTGCCCATTGAAAATCATTTTTGATTAACTGAGCAGTAGGATCTTCTGGAAATCCCTCTGGTACTTTAGCGTTGGTTTTTGTTGCTGTAATTGCAAAGTTTTCGGCGTATTTTTCGGAAACTTCAGGAGATATTGCCCAGTTTAAAAACTTTTTGGCAGCAGGTTTAATACTGTCCTTTTGAACCAAAGCATTAGCTTCTATATCCCAACCAGAACCTTCTTTGGGAAATACTGCTGCAATAGGTTCGCCACTATTTTTTTGTTTAACTGCACGATAACCAAAAGAAATTCCAATAGGGTATTCTCCCGCACCTGCTGCTTTACAAGGTTTAGAACCAGAGTGCATATATTGAGCGACGTTTTGGTGTAAGGCATCAAGATATTGCCAGCCTTTTTCTTCTCCTTTAAGCTGTAACATCGCAGAAACCGAAAGATAGCCAATCCCAGAAGATGCAGGATTGGACATTACGATCATATCTTTGTATTTAGGTTGGGTTAAATCAGCCCAAGATTGGGGTACAGGTAAACCTTTTTTCTTTAACTCAACTGTGTTGGCGCAAAAAGCAGACATCCAAGCATCAATACCTACCCAATGAGGGGGATTCCGTGGGGTAATTCTAGAAATTCTGACAACCATTCTTGCTTGGCTATGCCGTAATTTTCGATATCTTCCCAGCCTTGATGCGAAGCTTATCCGAAGGTGTCCTAACCCTAAAGGGTATATGCGAAGCGGTATCCTTTAGGACACCTTCGGATAAGGATACACCTGCGGATATACCCTTTAGGGAATCCTTAGTTAATAATGAAAGTATATTATATAAGCGAAATCTTATAAAATTAGCAAAAGTTTTGTTTTTCATGGTTATTCTCTTAGCTCAAATCGACTCAGACTATTTTTCGGACTTGACTGGAGAATACCTTTTTTTACTGATTCTTCTGTTCTTTTTCTCTCCCGCTCCACTGACACTTGAGGGCGAAGCCTGCCCTCCGCGCTACGGTACAGCGATCGCGCCTCAAAATGGTAAAATACGAGGAGTTAGGCGTTGCTTAATAGACACAGTTATAAGTTTTCCATTGACAAAAGAGACAAAATCTGTAATTCATCTTTAAGTGCGATCGCATTTAGGTAGAACTTGCTGAATAAATCTAAAACCTTCATCAAAAGCTTTTTCAGCAAACTCTGAGTACCGTAATTAAATAAGCAAAACTAATATTAGCTATAAGATAATTTTTGTTACATTAGTTAACAATTGCTCTAAGATAGACACATACATCCAAAACATACATTATTCAAACCGTAATCATAAACAAATGACAACTACCTTACAGCAAAGCCAAAGTGCCAGCTCTTGGGAACGCTTCTGTCAGTGGATCACTAGCACCAACAACCGCATCTACGTCGGTTGGTTCGGCGTACTAATGATCCCTACCCTACTCGCAGCGACTACTTGCTTCATCATTGCATTTATTGCAGCACCTCCCGTTGACATCGACGGCATCCGTGAGCCTGTTGCAGGTTCTTTACTCTACGGCAACAACATCATCTCTGGTGCAGTTGTTCCTTCCAGTAACGCTATCGGTCTTCACTTCTACCCCATCTGGGAAGCAGCTTCCTTAGATGAGTGGTTATACAACGGTGGCCCTTACCAGCTAGTAATTTTCCACTTCTTAATTGGAGTATTCTGCTACATGGGTCGTCAGTGGGAACTATCCTTCCGTTTAGGAATGCGTCCTTGGATTTGCGTAGCCTACTCCGCACCTGTATCCG
>JASJDB010000435.1 GCA_030065315.1 Xenococcaceae cyanobacterium MO_167.B52
TAATCCATATTTAGTGTTTGTGTTTAATTAATACACTATATGTAGTAGTTGACTAGTTCGACTTTTGCTTAACTTGTCACCAATGCCTAATACCTAATCCCTAAAACCTAATACCTAAGAATCGCACACCAAAACCCCATGTAAGAAAATATCTGCAATACCTTCCGCCATTTCTTGTAAGGCTTTCGGGGAAGCATCGGGAGTCATAATTGTTTCTTCAGAAAATCCTGCGATTGCAAACATTCCTAAAAAGACTTGAGCTACTATTTTCGGGTTCATTTTACGATAAATCCCTTTTTCCATTGCTGTTTCAAAGAAAGCTTCTGCTACATCGGTCATTTTAGCAATTACTTCTAATTGAATCCGCTCTCGCAATTCAGGATGATATTGGGCTTCAATGAAACAAACTCGTAAAAGATCGCTATTAGCTTGCATATTGAGCATCCGACGGCGCATTACTTGGGCTATTGCTTTATAACTGCCCATTTCGCTTAATTCTGTCAGCAAATCTGTCAAAATTTCCACCCAGCCAGAAGTAGCAACTTCAATTAGGATGGCTTTTTTGTTCGCGAATTGTCTGAATATAGTTCCTTCTGCTACATTAGCACTGGTAGCTAAATCCTTAGTAGTTGTGCCATCGTACCCTTTACGAGCAAATAATCGCAACGCAGCTTGTAAGATACGAGTCCGAGTATCTTCTTCTGTATTTTGAGATTTGGATAACCTGCGTTGAGAAAAAACTTGCATAATAGTTTAAGACTCACTAAAAATAATTTCTTGATTGGGTCTGTCTATTAAAAGAATCAGATAATGAGGTGTTAAAACTTAGAAAAATTCCGCTTCCCCTCTCTTTATTCCTTTATAGTGTTTCTATATTCTAATAGTTAGGCTGGTTTTGGGGCGATCCTTCATAGAATTTCACCAATTTAATTGATAGCTGATGGTTAAGGTATTTTATCTGTATGTTTAATTTTTCCCAAAAGTATTGGTTTTGTCTTAGACAAAAGATATTGGTTTTGCTCATGACTATAGGTTTGTTGTGGGGTTTTACTCCCAATGCTATGGCAGATAGTGAAACTTCTATTCAACCTTATGTATCAGGCTTCAAAGAGCGTATTACTGAATTTCACCTGGCTAATGGGATGAAATTTATTGTATTGGAAAATCATGAAGCACCAGTAGTTTCTTTTGCCACTTATGCCAATGTAGGAGCAGTGGATGAACCAGTAGGAAAAACAGGAGTAGCCCATTTTTTAGAGCATTTGGCATTTAAAGGAACTAAAACCATTGGAACAAAGGATTATACTGCTGAAAAACGACTTTTAAAACGATTAGACCAGATATTTGCTCAAATTAAGCAAGCAAAAGCAGCAGGGAATCAAGGGAAATTGGAGGAATTAACCCAAGAGTTTAATCAAGTTGAATCTCAAGCCAATAGTTTGGTCAAACAAAATGACTATGGGGAAATAGTCGAAACTGCTGGAGGAGTAGGGCTAAATGCTACTACTTCTGCGGACTATACCAATTATTTCTATAGTTTTCCTGCTAACAAATTAGAACTTTGGATGTCCTTGGAGTCGGAAAGATTTTTAGAGCCAGTATTTCGGGAATTTTATAAAGAAAAACAAGTAATCCTAGAGGAAAGACGTTTACGTACTGATAATTCTCCCATTGGGAAAACTATCGAAGTTTTTCTGGATACTGCTTTCTCTGTACATCCCTATAAACGTCCTACTATTGGTTACAATGAGGACATTCTTAACTTAACCAGGGATGACATACAAGACTTTTTTGATACTTATTACACTCCCAATAATCTTACTATCGCCATCGCGGGTGATGTCAATCCCAGACAAGTCAAAAAATTAGCTAGAGTTTATTTTGGACGCTTTCCTAAAAAACCTAAACCTCCCACAGTAATAGCCTCAGAACCTCCTCAAACTGAAACTAAGGAAGTAACTATCAATTTACCCACCCAGCCTTGGTATTTGGAAGGTTACCATATTCCCGCCCTAACTGATCCTGACTATGTCGTATATGAAGTGATCGGAGATATTCTCAGTAATGGTAGAACTTCTCGTCTGTATCAATTGTTGGTAGAAAAGCAACAAATAGCTCTAACTGCTCAAGGCTTTAGCGGTTTTCCTGGAGATAAATACCCTAATATGATGTTATTCTATGCTCTTACTGCACCAGGTAAAAGCGTTGAAGAAGTGGGTGGCGCATTGCGAGAACAAATCGAACTACTTAAAACTGAACCTGTTACGGAAGCAGAGTTAAATCGAGTTAAAACCCAGATTAAAGCTAATTTACTCGACAGTATGGACTCTAATTCTGGTATGGCAAAAATCCTAGCAGAATATGAAGCCAAAACGGGTAGCTGGCGCAATATTTTCCGAGATTTAGAAGCTCTTGCTGCGGTTGATAGTCAAGATATCCAAAGGGTAGCGCGATCGACTTTTATTCCTGAAAATCGCACTATTGCTAAGCTTTTATCAGTGAACAGTAAACAGTAAACAGTAAACACTGAGAGGAAATAAGTAATGGCTCTGAGTGATTGGTTAGATTGGATCGCGGTATTTGGTTATATATCTATAGCTGTTTTTGTAATGTATCGCGTTTTTTTAACTAAATAAGCATATATAGCAGTTCTCATGTTGGTGGGGTAGAGAGTTTTGGGTTTTGAGCCAGGAGGCAGAGGGCAGAAGGCAGGTGTTAGGTGTACCTCATGAGTCCGACAAACGCTATACTCTATTGATTAATTTTATGTAACAGTGTTGATTTTAAATTTTGAATTTTGAATTTTGAATTTTTTTTATTTCCCATTCTAAGTTGTTTCTTGCTTGTACTTCTAGCTTTTGATAGAATAAGTCGGTGAAATAAATTCTTTTTCTAGCTAAAAAATTGCTTAAAACTTGTTTTCTACCTTTTTGATATTCGAGCTCACTCAACCAAATATACTCTTGACATATAGCTTGAGAATACTTTAAATAATTATCTTTTGATGCACCAAGAATTGATAAGTCCATATCTAAAAAAATTGCATTGTTGATATTCTCGATTAATGGTTGATGCTTTTCAGTACTTAAAATAATTAATTTTACTAATTGAATAATATGGGGCGCAATATTTAATTGTTTAAGTTTTTTCTCTGCATAAGCTGCGCTTTGTCTTTCATTATCTTGAGCTTGAGAATTATAAATATAGTCATGAAACCAAGTAGATAATTGTAATGTTATAAAATCATCTCTATTTTCTTTAAATAATTTACTCAAAATCAATAAATTCTGAATATGCTCTAGATTATGATAATGTCTTGAAGGATGAGCATAAGCATTAACTAAATCACTAAAAATTATTTCTTTTAATTGGAAGTTAGCTGAAAATTCTTGTAATAAATCATACCAACTATTTCTGATTGAATCTTTAGAAATTTTCAATTTTTTCTAAATTAGATAACAAGAACAGATTTAACAAAACTCTACTACATAAGCCAAAGTTGTGAAATCTAGCTGCAAGAGGGGGCGATTGGCGGTCAAGAAGTGGCTGCCTTTAGCAGATCGGCTACGTGCTGCACAATAAATAATTAGTTAAACTTCAAGAAAACTTAAAGAAATTAGCTGCTTTAGACCATTAAAATTCTGTATAATGCCGTTATGCCTACTTATCAGACCCTACTCCCTAGTAATATTTATCCATTTCTCGAATCAATGGCAAATCTCTATTCAGCCATAGAGAAGCGGATGCACGTCGCAATACTAGCAGGAGAAACAATAGGCAAGAGCGAAAAAAGATTGCAGAACGAATTTCAGGTTGATAGTACTACAGTTAGAAATGTCTATCATAATTTAAAAGGCAAACACGAGAGCGTCAAAGAGTTTAAAAAGACTCAAGCTAAAGAATTAAAATCTACTATTTCTAGTATCAAGAAATCAATTACCACTCAAAACAAGAGAGTTAAAACCAAGCTTAAGAAAGGACAGTCAACGAAAAAACATTGCGCTTATATTCATCAGAAAAAGCGTAGATTAGCTATCAAGCAAAATAAACTAGCAAAGTTAAATCAGTCTGAGATTAAATTATGCTTTGGTACGAAAAAACTATTTCTAGCTCAGTATCATTTGGAAGACAATGGTTACACCAGCCATAATGAGTGGTTAAGTGACTGGCGTAAAACTAGGACATCTAGTTTTATGATGGTAGGTTCTAAAACTTATGGGGGTGGTAATCAATTATGCCGATTAGACACTAAGGGCAATTTGGCTATTACCGTCCCACCATGCTTAGTGAAAAATTATGGTGGTAAAGTTACAGCCGACCATATTGCTTTTAGATATGGTCAGGAATTTATTGATCTTGCTTTAAGTCCTACTAGGCACAAAAGAGGAAAAAGTTACCGAAATGGAACAGAAAAAGCTGTTACTCATAGATTCGTCAGGAAAAATGACAATTGGTATTTGCATACCCATGTAGAGTTACCTGATATTCCTACCATTAGTAGTAAAGCTAATGGAACAATTGGAATCGATCTCAATGTTAACAGTATAGGTTGGGCTTATTGTGATAGAGAAGGAAATCTCAAAGACCGAGGACAAATAGCCGTCAATTTAGAAAATAAAACATCAGGACAGACTACTCATCTTCTCAGTTTAGCCATAGCTCAAATTTTAGAAAAAGCTACGAGCTATGAATGTCCTGTGGTTATTGAGAAATTAGATTTTAGTAGTAAAAAAGCTGGATTGAGAGAAGGAAGCAAACCCTACGCCAAGATGTTGTCTCAATTTGCTTATTCTAAATTTGCCGAGTTAGTGCATTCCAAAGCCAAACTATCGGCAATTCAGGTAATTGAAGTCAACCCAGCCTACTCTTCGCTTATTGGCATGATTAAGTTTATGAGTCTTTACGGGTTAAACAGTGCAACCGCAGCAGCACTTGTACTAGCTCGTCGTAGTCTTCGGCTTTCTGAGCGTTTGCCTAGAGTCTGCAACGCCTTGGTTTCGCCAGTGGATGGAACTAAGCACGTATGGACTTATTGGGCGCGTACATCAAAGTTGCTGAAGGGATGCCATCGGCACAGCTTCTTTAATGTGAAAGTCAGGGTTGG
>JASJDB010000436.1 GCA_030065315.1 Xenococcaceae cyanobacterium MO_167.B52
ACAACTCTAAATAAATAAGTGAGTGACCAACCGACTATACCTGCAACTAAGAGAGTTTGTGTCCAGATCCCTGCGGAGATACCACTCATGCCAGTAGTATTTAAAACGATATAGATTACACCCCCACCGACAAAAATAGCAAGACCAATACCAAGAGCATCTATTCTACGCATAGTTTTAGATTATGCTTGTAGCTTACGACCTTTGGGACGAAAATTGAGCAAAGGACTCAACAGTAACAATCCTGGGAAGAAAAGAAACACAAAGAGATACATAATTAAGCGTTCTATGGAACTTGCTACATACCAACGACTCTTAAGATAGAAATAGAGAATTCCTGGTAAGACTACAAGATAAGTCCCACTTAACACCAAGTACAATAAAGCAATTAATTGAGTTTCTGTGATTGCCATAATTATTAGTTGATTAATTATATATAGCCACAACTATTCTACAGGATGAGAATAGGAGGTTGGGAAAGCATAACACCAATTTAGACCACAAAAAGATAAATCTAGACTGGTACGTCACCCCAACTCTACAATATCAATAGAAAATTTTTGGGAACTATTTAGGGTAGATAAAGCAGCCCATTCATGAATTAGCGATCGCAAAATAGAGCAAAATAATTGAAATCGATATTTTACCTTTGATACCAAATCCGCTTACCAAAGTATACTCTTAGTTTAAAGCATAAAATTAGCTTAAACCCTTCTGACTTCTGACTTCTGACTTCTACCTCACAAGAAGTCTCTCGTTACTTTCGAGAATTGATATCAGGTTACTTTGCTAAGGCGTTTGTCATATTACTCATGAATTTTAGTTTAGAAAAATATCAACAATATCAACAAAAACTATCCCATATTTATTCTATAGACCCTAAAAAGTTACATATTTTCCAGACTATCCCCTCCACTAACCCTAAAGCTTGGGAATTATTAGACTCTGGAGAAAATCTTCCTTTTACTGTTATGGCATTAGAACAAACAACAGGAAGAGGACAATGGGGTAAAACTTGGATATCTTCCGAGGGAGGTTTATATCTTTCGCTCATAGTGCAACCAAATATTGCCCTTCATGATAGTTTTCATCTCACAATGGCAACTGCTTGGGGAATTGCAGAGATCTTGAATAGCTCTGATTTTCCTATATTTATTAAATGGTCTAACGATTTAATTTTAAATAAACGTAAGTTAGGAGGAATTAAAATTGAAACTCGCTCTCAGAAAAATATTATTAAATATGCTGTAATTGGAGTAGGAATAAATTGGATTAATTCTGTACCAAAATTAGGCATTAATTTAGAATCATTTTGTCAAGCAACTGGTCAAAAAAACTTTGATTCCCTAGAACAATTAGCAGCAATTATTATTACTGGAATTTTATGTGGTTATCAACAATATTTTGATTTCGGAACAAATTACATACTGGATAGATATCAATCTTTACTTAATAGTTTAGGAAAAAAAGTACATTTACAGGGCAAGACTGGCATTATCACAGGAGTATTAGAAACTGGACAGTTACAAGTTCAGATCGAACATTCAGCACAGTTAGAAGAGATGATTAATCTAGTACCAGGACAAATTAGTATCGGTTACGATTGATTTATTTAACTCATACTAAAGTTTTACTGATTTAGGGAATGAATTAGTAAGTAGTCGCACAAAATAAATTACATAGTTGAGAAAGGGAACAGGGAACAGCCCTAAAGGATTCGCTGCGCTTCGGAACAGGGAACAGAAAAGAATTACAGATATTTTTATATATTACTAAAGTGTGTAAATAATTTTTGAAGTACTTACCTTATATCGCCTTTCTCAAATTAGCAAGATTCAATCCAATGAACAATCAACGATGAGCAATCAACAAAAATTATGGTCTTGTCCGTATACCATTATAATGACAAGCATTATATTAATGAAAACATTTGGAAGTCAACATTGGCGTATTGGAAGATTGAGCCACCAATTCTAAATTACCTCGCTCATTGACTATCCATGTTGTTGCTTCTTGGAGTTTCAAGTACTCTTCTCTTTCAGTACTAAACTTGCTAGGACTGGAATAGTTATAGTTATGATTTATTTTCGAGATACTAGGGTCTTCCATAATATTATCTGGCTCTATTTTCTTTGTTTGTTGAATATATTCAACAGTGCCTAACTCTGATACCATATCTTCTGTGAAAACAGTTAGAGGACTAGGAGATATTCCTCCACGACCAAGATAGCTAAATCGGTTGGCTGTAAAATCAGAATTTAAACCACAACCAGTATATATTAACTTCTCAAGAGATATTGGAGATTGTTCTTGAAGATTTGTCTTGATTTTAGAATCAATATCAGGAGAGACAATGGTTATTTCCCCATCAATACCTACTTCAGAACTAGCATCAATTAGTTCTCTTTCTACCGCATCAACAGGAAATAAAGCTTTAGTCTCGATAAAAATATTTCCTCCTCTTCCCTCTTCTGCATTAGCAATAATTTTGCTGTCATCGAATAGAACTAAAGTTTTTGTACTTATGGCAATATTGCCTCCATTACCATCACCTTTGGCATCAACAAATATACCACTTTGACCTTGCAAAATTATATTATTACTAATAATATTTATCGAACCTCCATTACCAGAATTTGTATTGGCTCTAATTTCACTATTGCTATTTAATGTAATTTCTTCAGATACAATATTAATATTCCCAGCATTTTTTTGTCCGAAATTTTCAACAGAAATTAGACCTTTATCTTCTAGCAATAGTTGAGAAGTATTAATCGATAAACTACCACTTTCACCCGCATTTAGATTCTGTCCTTCAGAAGAAGCATATAATCCACTGTCAAAATTACGGCTATTACCTGATATAGTAATGGAATCTTCAGCATTGATGGTAATTGTTCCTGCATTTCCAATTCCTTTGGTGCTAGAGTCAATTCTTCCTCCATTAGTTATGTTTAATTTATCAGTTGTGATAGTAATATTTCCCCCCGAACCAGTCGCTTCTGAGTCAACATTTACGACTATGGCAGAGGGGAGCAAAACGGAAATAATCTCACCAGATGGTAATGAACTTTTAATTTTAGCAACATCAGATATTTCTAAAGATTCTTGAGCTTGGATGTTAATATTGCCTCCTCCTCCTTCACTAAGATTATCAGCCGTAATTATAGAGCCATTTTGTAAGCTAATGACTCTAGCATTCATTAAGATATCTCCCCCGTTTTCTTTAGCAGAAATAATAGGTTTATCTGGTCCGTCTGATAATCCTGATTGTGTTGCTAACAAACTTTGATTTAATTGAATTGAATTAGTAGCAGTCAGAGATATTATTCCCCCCTTATTATCGTTAATATTAGAGTTCAAAATACGTGAGGAATTGATAATGATATTATCTCCTCGTAAATTCATTATTACTGAGGTTCCAGAATTATTAATTTCTGAATTTTCACCAATATAAATATTTTCAAAATTTGTGATATCACTATAATCAAATTGCCAAGTAGCATTACTATGCTGCAACTGGATTGTTTCTCCTGCTCCGACTCCTGCTATTTCAACTCGTCCAGACAGAGGCTTAATCTTGGTATTGTTTAAAGTAACCTCTCCTCCTAATAAGGCAAAGGTTGTACCTGGATTTAAAAGCTTAAGTGTATTATTAGAACTAACAATATCTCCAGGATTATCTCCAAATTTCAAACCAATAGGAGCATTAATAGTTAAGATCGGTTTAACTGAATTACTGGCAGCAAACTCAATATTGTCGGGAAAAAGAATACTATTGGCAGTACTACCATAAAATGAACCACCAATATTGAAACTGGCATTCTCGCCAAATATCAGACCCGCAGGATTAATGATAAATAGATTTGCACTACCATTAGCTTTAATTAATCCATCAATATTGGAAATATTCCCTCCTGTAACGCGAGAAAAGATATTAACTACATCATTAGCATTGTTAAAGAAAGCTCCACTTCCTTTTGGTACAGAAAACTCCTTGAAACTGTGAAATAAATTACCACCAGCGCGATCGCCATTATTAATTATGAATCCATTATCTGTAGGAGAAATGTTGGTATTGGTTGTTCCATCACTACTAATTTGAGCATTAGTTGGTGAAATCAGTATTGTTGCAACCCATAAACTGAGCAATGACGAGAATATAGCTTTCATCAATAATCGAGAAATACATTTGCTTTTATTTTATAAATTAACCAGTTATCTGGATATTAAAAACTTATTAATAGCTTTTAATTTGCCAGTTAAGCACCTCAGAAACTTTTAGGAATAAAACAGTATTTTCGCTAATCAATAAATCCAGACCCCCTGTTATCAGACTAGTACTCTGTCAACTTTGAAATTATGGGTTGGTAATTAGTTTAAGTCCATAAGCCAGGTAAAAGTCTTTTAGTTTAATTGGCATAAGTACCTCAACAAAATTATTTACACATTTTGATATTAACTAAAAATACCTGTATTCCTTATTTGTTAAGTCTCTCAACTGTGTAATTTATCTTATGTATCTACCTAAATCGATATTTAATTTTGTCTTTATAATTTTCCCGAAAGTTAGGTTTCAAGGGGGATTAGGTTTATAAATCTGATTTTATCTTTATTTAATATATCAATTTAATATACCTGCTAAACGTATTGCCCGCTTGTTTTTTAGCTAAATAGCCTATTTTTTTATTGACTATTACAAGTTGTAAAAGAACATTTGAACTCTCTGGTCATCATCAAAAACACTTGTTAACCTTGGGCAGTAGAAAAAACTTTGATATATTCTTATCTAAAGGTATCGGTAATGCTTATTGCGTAAAAACACGTAAACAGCTAAAGATAAGATTTTAAATTGATTAATTGTTTTTTCTAAAAATAAAGAACAATGAATAAAAATAATTACAATGACACATTGTCATATTCATTTTCTTTCTGGATATTTTGTCCAACTTAATTTATTAGGTAAATACCGATGTATTTAATTAATAAATCTCAGTATTTTCTCCAAGATAAGTTGCCAACAAAAAGTTTTTTGTCAGTAAAACCAACCACAAATCTAAAATCATCATGAATAAAATGTCCTACGCTCTAACAACTCTAGCTGCTATCAGCATGACTTTTTTACCTGCTACTGCTATCGAAGT
>JASJDB010000026.1 GCA_030065315.1 Xenococcaceae cyanobacterium MO_167.B52
GTCTTAAGTTAGAAGGTACTGTGGGATAAAATTCAACAAAATAATAAGTACTAAAAAAAGGGATAAGTATTAAACTATCCCTTTTTTTACTATTAATTTTTAACTATTGAAATAACTCTTGGAAGAAAGCTAAATTCACAGTATCTCGAACAATTAAAAAGACTCCTAAACTTAGAAGCAAGACAAAACCAGTTTGCATAATTCCCTCTTGCAATTTCCCTGGTAAAGGTTTGCCTAGAAGTCCTTCTATGGCTAAAAATGCCAGTTGACCGCCATCAAGAGCAGGTAAAGGCAAGATATTAATAATTGCCAGGTTAATACTAATTAATGCCCCAAACTGAAACAAATTACCTAAATCATTCTCAGCCAATTTAGCCCCCACTGCCACAATTGCTACAGGACTTCCCACTTGTTTGGCATTATCTTGAAAATTACTAACTAGTTGCCAAAAACCTTGGATAATTAGTCCTGAAATTCTTTGATATTCCGCAGCACCAGAAGTAATAGCTTCCATAACATTAGAGGTGCGCCGACGAGTTACTTCTCCATTGGGGGCAAGCATTACCCCGATTTTACCTTTGTTTTCTGCGTCAGCTTGAGGGGTGACTAACAAGGAAATAATCTCTTTATTTCTCTCAATCGTCAATTTCAGAGATTCATTGGGTGAATCTTCAATTATTTGTCTTAAAAGTTCTAGAGATTCTGGGGATTTTCCTAAATCTTGATCATTGACTTTCAGAATAACATCTTGGGCTTGAATTCCCGCTTTAGTCGCAGCAGAGTTACGATCTTCTACCAATTGAGGTACTAAAACTCCAGAATCATAATTGACTTCTTGAAATCCAATGGTCATGGATTGACCCACTAGAAGGAAGTAGGCAAAAATTAGATTGGCAATAACTCCTGCACTAATTACGATCGCGCGATCTAAAATGGGACGATTGCTTAGTAAATTGGGGTCATCAGGAGGAATAGGACTTTCGGGATCGTCATCGGGAAACGCTACATAACCACCAAGAGGAACAGCACAAATTGTATACTTGGTTTCTGAACCTTGATATTGGAGTAAAGTGGGACCAAACCCAATAGAAAAACGGCTAACATGGATTCCTTGAAGCCGAGCTGCTGCAAAGTGACCCAACTCATGAACCACAATGAGTATTAATAAAACTGCGATCGCTGCCAATACGGACATAATATCTTAGATTTAATTTTGCTTTTGTATATGGTTACGATCTCCTATTCTACCTTGGCTAAGGAAAGTAACTGGCAAGGGATAATGAGATGTCTAAAATACAATTGCCACAAGAACCCAAAAATTTGATACCCTAGGCTAATAGCTTTGGGAACAGAAGGATTGCTCGTGGATATATCAATTGGTCGTGGAAAAAAAGCTCGTAGAGCCTATGGATTTGACGAAATAGCCCTCTGTCCTGGAGGACGTACTCTAGACCCCAGTTTGGCAGATACTACCTGGGAAATTGGCGGTATCAAGCGAGAAATACCTATTATTGCCAGCGCAATGGATGGAGTAGTGGATGTAAAGATGGCAGTCTTGCTGTCAGAATTAGGGTCAATGGGAGTCCTAAATCTTGAAGGAATCCAAACTCGTTATGAAGATCCAAATCCTATATTGGATCGGATTGAGGAAGTAGGTAAAGATGAGTTTGTCAGCTTGATGCAAGAATTATACGCAGAACCAATCAAACCAGAATTAATTAAACAGCGAATTAAAGAAATTAAAGATCAAAAGGGTATTGCAGCAGTAAGTTTAACTCCCGCAGGAGCAAGTAAGTATGGTCAAGCTGTAGCTGAAGCTGGAGCAGATATGTTATTTGTGCAAGCAACAGTAGTTTCTACAGCTCACTTGTCTCCTGAATCTATCAGTCCTTTAGATTTAGCAAGTTTTTGCCAAGAAATGCCCATGCCAGTTGCTCTAGGTAACTGCGTTACTTACCAAGTAGCAATGAACCTGATGAAAGCTGGGGCAGCTGCGGTATTAGTTGGGATTGGTCCTGGTGCTGCTTGTACTTCTCGTGGGGTTTTGGGAGTTGGTGTACCCCAAGCCACTGCTACAGCAGATTGTGCTGCTGCTAGGGATGACTACTATCAACAGACAGGTCGCTATGTTCCTGTAATTGCTGACGGTGGTATCGTTACAGGGGGAGATATTTGTAAATGCCTGGCTTGCGGTGCGGATGCGGTAATGATTGGTTCGCCTATCGCTCGTGCTGCGGAAGCTCCTGGGGGTGATTATCACTGGGGAATGGCAACACCCAGCCCTGTACTACCCCGTGGTACCCGCATCAAAGTGGGAACAACAGGAACAATTAAACAAATTATGGTTGGTCCAGCAAAACTAGATGATGGTACTCACAATCTTTTGGGGGCAATCAAAACTAGTATGGGAACCTTGGGGGCGAAAAACCTCAAGGAAATGCAACAGGTAGAAGTGGTTATTGCTCCCTCTTTGTTGACTGAAGGTAAAGTTTATCAGAAAGCTCAACAATTGGGTATGGGTAAATAATTTTAAATAATTTATTAATAGATCGTTGAAAAAAAGCCTCTCTCCTATCCTAATGGGAGAGAGGTTTCGACTTGACAAGGGTAGATTTTTTACAATCCTGATTAGCTCTTTGACCCTCACAAGATTCTCATACCTATCTGCCAAAATCGCCTTAGAAATAAAAATTGAGCGGAAGAGAAGAAACGAAAATGATGAGTAAATCGGCAACAGTAGGATTCAAGATAGCTAGAGTTAAACAGCAGATTATTAAGCTAGAACGCCAAAATGCCGTGCTTACCCTGGAAGATAACAAGAAACTGCAACAACTGAGGAAAACTCTTCAAAACCTCTACCAGACTTATGATATTGACTTAGAACATTGAGATCCCAACAAGCACTTAAGGTTGAAAGAGAAAAGATGATCCATTACCTATCCTGTGATTACCTAGAACAATTTATGATAGACGTTTTCCAAGGCATCGGTGTCCCTAAACAAGACGCTAAAATCTGTGCCGATGTTCTGATAACGGCGGACAAACGAGGTATTGATTCCCATGGGATTGGACGCTTAAAGCCAATTTACTATGACCGTATTGTCAAACAGAAAATTCAACAGCCAGTTACTCAAATTGAAGTTGTCCGTGATCGTCTGTCCACAGCGGTAATTGATGGTCATCATGGTATGGGAATGGTCATCTCAACCCACTGTATGAATCTGGCAATCGCCAAAGCCAAAAAGTATGGTCTAGGAATGGTAGTAGCTCGAAACTCTACCCATTACGGAATCGCAGGCTATTACGCTTTGATGGCTTGCCAACAAAATATGATTGGTCTTACTGGAACTAATGCCCGTCCATCTACAGCTCCAACTTTTGGGGTAGAAAATATGTTGGGTACAAACCCCCTAGTTTTCGGGATGCCTACTGATGAAGATTTCCCTTTCACTAATGACTACGCTACCTCGATTATGCAGCGGGGCAAAATCGAACAATATGCTCGCGAAGGAAAAGAATGTCCCCCAGGACTAGTTATTGATCGAGAAGGTTATACCATCACAGACCCAGAAAAAATCCTCCAGGCTCTAGTACAAGGAGAAGCTGCCCTTGTGCCGATCGGTGGTATCAAGGAAGAAACAGGTGGACATAAGGGTTATGGTTACGCCACAGTAGTCGAAATTCTCTCGGCAGCCCTACAACAAGGAGCTTTTCTCAAACAATTGAGCGGATTTGACTCTGAAGGCGATCGCATCCCCTACCAGCTCGGTCATTTCTTTATGGCTATTGATATCTCTGCCTTTACCGAAATAGAAACCTTCAAAAAAATCACAGGTGATATCCTGCGTGCGCTGCGTAATTCCCAAAAAGTACCTGGTGCAGAACGTATATATACTTGCGGACAAAAAGAACATATAGCGTGGTTAGAACGAAAATACACAGGCATTCCGATTAATGAAGCATTGCAACAAGATCTTCTTGCCATGCGTAACGAACTAGGACTGATGCAGTATCAGTTTGAGTTTGAAAAAGGTGAAGAAGATGGCTGAAAATTTGATTACCCTGGACTTGAATCAACCTTGGTCGGAACGCTGCTTTTGTGTTGCTCCCCTAATTGTGGTAGGGACAAAGGAAGCAAATGGAGAATATAACCTAGCACCGAAACATATGGCTATGCCTTTGGGTTGGTCAAATTACTTTGGCTTTGTCTGTACTCCGCGCCATCGTACCTATCAAAATATTGACCGAGAACGAGCATTTACAGTGAGTTTTCCCTCACCCGATGAGGTAATTCTGGCAAGTCTTGCTGCTGCACCCCGCGATTGCAGCGATACTAAACCCAGTTTAGCTGCCCTACCTACCCAACCTGCTAGCATCATCGATGGGGTATTTCTCCAAGGGGCTTATTTAAACTTAGAATGTGAATTACAGCAAATTATCGATGGTTTTGGCGAAAATAGTCTAATTGCAGGCAAAATACTGGCGGTACAGGTCACCGAATCAGCTTTACGCTTATCTGATTTAGATGATCAGGATTTATTGCTGCAAAGTCCCCTGTTAGCTTATCTTTCCCCTGGACGCTATGCCAAAATTGCCGAGAGTTATTCCTTTCCTTTTCCTGAAGGCTTTCACCAATAGGCATTGCTCTGCCAATATTTTCTAAAGTACATCCGATGATTAAAAGTAGCTCTCTCCCAACTGCCAAAAAATTACGAGACTATCTTCACGGTCGTCAAGAGGAGATGATTGCTTTACTGGCACAGTTAGTAACTGCTGAATCCCCTTCCTTGATACCTACTGCCCAAAAACCAGTTTTAACCATTTTGCAACGGGAATTGAGACAAAGAGGTTTTCGGGTACGTCATCTACCAGGACAACAAACGGGAGGGCATTTATTAGCCATTGACCGCGATCGCCGTCCCCAACAAGGCTACCAACTCCTATTGGGACATTGCGATACCGTTTGGCCCTTGGGCACTTTAGAGCAAATGCCCTTAAAAATTAGCCAGGGGAAATTGTTCGGACCAGGAGCCTACGATATGAAAGCAGGATTAGTGTTAACTTTGTTTGCTCTCGAAGCGATCGCTGCACTAGAATTAGAGCCAGAAGTCAGTCCTGTGCTATTTATTAACTCCGATGAAGAGATTGGCAGTGGGGAATCTACCCCCTACATTCAAAGACTAGCCCAAAAGGCAGAGCGGGCATTAGTGATGGAGCCTTCCCTTGGCTTACAGGGAAAATTAAAAACCCAGCGTAAAGGGGTCGGTAGATTCGTGATTCGGGCAATTGGTCAAGCTGCTCATGCTGGATTAGATCCAGAGAAGGGCATAAGTGCCATCCTCGAACTAACTTTTATCGTGCAACAGTTATTTGCTTTCAACGATCCACAACGGGGAATTACAGTTAACGTGGGTACTATTGATGGTGGATTACGTCCCAATGTCATTGCCCCAGAAGCTAAAGCCGTAGTCGATGTGCGGGTACCTAGTCCCGATGATGCCCAGCGGATTGAAACAGCAATTCGCTCCCTCCAACCTACGACGACCGGGAGTCAAATCATTGTCGAAGGCAGATTTGGCAGACCACCAATGGTAAAAAATCCAGGCAGCGAGCAACTCTGGTTACTGGCACAAGAGATTGGCTCGCAATTGGAACTGGAATTAGCAGAAAGTACGGCGGGAGGAGGCTCTGATGGCAATACCACCAGTCTTTATACCCCAACTCTAGATGGTTTAGGAGCTGTGGGAGATGGGGCTCACGCGATCGGTGAGTTTGTCGCTTTAGGGCAGATGGTTGATCGTGCTGCCTTACTGGCAGGCTTGATTTCAAGCCCTAGTTTAAGTATTTAAAGAGATTTTTAAGAGTAAAAACCATGTTAAATCAATATTTTTTGAGTTCCCTAACCCGAATTTCCGATCTCGATTCCGTTCCTTTTGAGATTGGCTCTCTACCGCGATCGCAGTGGGCAACTGGGGATTATGTCCTAGGGGAGGTAATACCGCCACTCAATCCCTCATCCAAAGTCGAACTAACTAACGGACGGATGGCAAATTTATTGCCAGGAGATCTAATTATCGGTGCCTTTGGGGTACGACAAGCAACGTTGGAAATTGTCGGTGATTGGCAAGATATTCCGACCGATAATTCTCTCCATGCTTTGACTGCTGCTGGCTTATTTGGCAAAGCTACTTCAGTTTCTCATCTAATGTCTTCTCCTCCAGCTTTAGTCTATCAAGGTCATGTACTGCGGAAGGGACAGAAGCTATCGATGGATGATTTTATTAATCCTCTATCGGAACAGACCTACCAATGTCCCACAATCATGATTATTGGTACTTCCATGTCAGCTGGTAAAACCACCACAGCAAGGGTAATCATTCGTCTATTACGGCAAATGGGTTTGAAGGTAATTGGAGCCAAATTAACGGGGGCAGGGCGTTATCGAGATATTTTAGCGATGCAGGATTCGGGAGCCCATCAGATATTTGATTTTGTTGATGTGGGTTTACCCTCTTCCATCTGTGAACCAGAAGAATTTCGCCAACGGTTACGACAACTATTAACCAAAATTGCTGCCACCAAACCAGATGTAGTAGTTGCTGAGGCGGGAGCATCTCCTTTGGAACCCTATAATGGAGCAATTGTCCTCGAAGAAATGCGATCGCAAATTAACTATACTATTCTCTGTGCCTCGGATCCCTATGCCGTAGTGGGAGTCAGCCAAGGCTTTGGATTGCACCCAGATCTAATTACCGGGGTCGCTACCAGTACCAGTGCAGGGGTACAATTGGTGGAAAAATTAACTGGAATCAAAGCCCTGACCTTACCAGAGCGAAAATCTTGGGAACAATTAGGGGACTTGCTTTTAACGGCGTTGTTCAAAAATAAGCATCATTCATCCTGATTTTGATGACCCAACTTGGGGGCGAGTAGAAATTAGAAGATGTATAGATATACAGTTGAAGAGAATTGCCTTAACTAACCTCCCAAAAAAGAACGGCGAACTTCTGAATTTCCTAATAAATCTGAGGCTTTTCCTTCATAAGTATTTTTACCTAATTCTAGTACATATCCGCGATCGCTGGCTTCTAGTCCTTGACGAGCATTTTGTTCTATAGCTAATACTGTTAGACCAATTTCTTGATTCAGACGGATAATATTTTCAAAAATCATTTTAGTCATGCTAGGGGATAAACCAGCACTAGGCTCATCCATCATTACCATCTGAGGCTCTAGCATCAGGGAACGTCCAATTTCTAGCATCCGCTGTTCTCCACCAGACATAGTACCAGCGGGTTGATTTTGTCTTTCTGATAGTTTGGGAAATAAGTCTAAGACATAATTGATGCGCTGCTGAATACGTTGGGGATTTTTTTCTAAATACATTCCCAATTCCAGGTTTTCCTTAACAGACATTTGAGGGAAAACACTACGCATTTGAGGCACAATAGCGATACCTGCTTGTAATATTTGCTGAGGTGGCAGGTTAGTAATGTCTTTCTCACCAAAAATAACCCTTCCTTGACGAATTTTTACCAAGCCATAGATAGCTTTAAAGACGGTAGATTTGCCAGCACCATTGGGTCCAATAACACAGACGATTTCCCCCGAATTAACCTTTAAGTTAACTCCTTGGAGAATATCAAAATCTCCATAACCAGCGTATACATTTTCGATAGTTAACATTAGGGTTAGTTGGTCAAATTTAAGTTCCAAAGTAAGCTTCAACCACAGCATCATTAGCTTGAATTTCTGTGGGCGTGCCTTCAGCGAGTTTTTCTCCTTGATTTAGTACATACACGCGATCGCACAAATCGGAGATAAAATTGATATTATGTTCGATGGCGAGAAAGGTTTTGTGATATTCTCGATTCAGAAGCAAAATACGATCTTTAATAGTTTCAATGAGAGTGGGATTAATTCCAGAAGTTGCTTCATCTAATAAAATTATTTCTGGGTCTGGCATCAGAGCCATCCCTATTTCTAATAAACGCTGTTGACCACCAGATAAATTCCCTGCATATTCATTTTTTAGAGGAGATAATTTCAATAATTCTAATAATTCCCTGGCTCTTTTGCTAGTTTTGCGATCGCTCGATTGGAACAGTGTCAATAGATTTTCACCACGCCATTGATGACTAACTAACATATTTTCCCAAACAGTCATTTGGCGATATACTCGCAGTTTTTGGAAAGTCCGAGACAATCCCATTCTCGCCACTTGATAGGGACGGGTATTAGTGATATCTCGACCCCTAAAAATAATCCTACCTTGATTAATTGATTCCAGACGGCTCAGACAATTGAACAGAGTTGTTTTACCACTACCGTTGGGTCCTACCAAACCTACAATTTCTCCTGGGTAAATAGCTATATCAACTTGTTTGACCGCAGCTAACCCACCAAAGTACTTGCTAACTTGCTGTGCTTCTAATAAAGGAAGAGTGGGTAATGGTGAATGGTTCATGTTGGATGGTTCATGATCAATGGAAATTATTATATCTCCTACCCCTATTAGAAAGTTGAGACCCCTATTAGCCTATTAGAAAGTTGAGATCTGTTTAAGAGAGAAATTATACCAATTCTTAAAAGTAATAAGAGACTTAGTAGAGGAGTAGGGAATAGGGAACAGCCCTAAAGGATTTCCTAAAGGATATATCCGCAGGTGTCCTAAAGGATACACCTGCGGATAAGCTCCTAACGTCGCGTCGGAACAGGGAACAGATTGAGCAAGGGGTTAAGAGATTTCTTTTATTAGAAAATAAATTCCTATGTATTTAGCTAGTTTAGAGAAATGGTATTACAAAATTTTTTCTAGACTTACACAGACAAATTCTTTCAAAGTAGCTCCAGAGTTGCAATAATTTCATCAAATGCTACTTGATAATCACTCATGTGCTGATCCAAGGTAATCATAATTAATTGATTTCGCTTCTGATGGGATACAACAACACTGCGGTAAAGCCACATCCCAGTCCATTGAAAATCTACTGCTTCAGAGGAAGCCACCAGTTTTGGAGTAACTTCTCCTTCGATGAGAAAAACTCTCCTTTCAACCCATTCCATTGGGGATAGATTCTCAGAATTTTCTCTAATACTAATGACAAGAGGAATTGCTTCGATAAAATTTTCCTTATTTTGATAATCAGCATCTTTCCAGATAGAAATTCTCTGCTCGAATTCTTCAACTTGATAGCCTTTAGGATAAGTAAAAGCCAATCTCAATTCTGGATTCTGGTAGGTTAATTTGTTTTGGGTTTGTACTTTTTCGATTGAAGAATTGGTAGGTGATGAGTTAGTTTGACAGCCAAGAATTAATCCTATGGGCAGATAGAAGGAGATTCCTAGGCTCACAAGGCTAGATTTGGTTGTCATATCTTCAGGGCAGTTGAGACAATGGAACTAAGTCGATAGTCATTTGTTACTTTGTGTCCAGGATAGTCCTGCAACAAACTGCACCTATTGTAAGTTATGGATTTTATTGGGTTTCAGAAATACAGATTCACTTAAAATCTTCTGAAAGTATTATTAAAAACGATGAAAACCACCATATTGACCACGTTCTTTGATTAATTGAGCCATTTTGGTTCTTTGTTCTGAAGTAAGAACTTCTCGAACTTCTAACATACCTTCAAATTTGCGATCGCCCATTTTTTGGCGCAAACTTTGCATTTGTTGATGTTGTCGTCGTAATTCACTCTTAGAAGCATCACTAGCCAACAAAGACTGCATTTTTTCTCTACTAGCTTTGATTTCTTCCTTAAAAGCGTTATCTTCGCTGCTATATTTTTCTCTAATATCTTTTATTTCGGCTCTCTGTGCGGAAGTAAGATCGAGTTGTTCCATCATTCTTTCCCATCTTTCTCCTCTACCTTTTCTACGTCTTTGGCTGATGATACTGGTATTATCTTCTGATAAAGAAGAGTTTGTTTGAGCTTCAGATGTAATAGCCGAAGCACCTAAAGGAATAGCTAACAATAAAGCTGCTAGGGTTGAGATAGTAAGACGTTTCATGGTTATTTTCTCCCGAAGTTGCTTAGGTAGTAAATTGTTGATATTTAAATAGTAGATAATTAACTATTGCAATTACCTCGATCTCTATTCCTAAATTTGTTAGTATTTCTTGGTACTTTAGGACTAGATCTAGATCAAAGTTGTTAAAAATTAGTTTTTACTGCTAGGTTATTTATTAAAATAATATTGAAATTTCTGAAATTTTAAATACTAATTTATACAGTAATGTATGAGCTGACTTGGAAAAAACATCCTTTTAAATTATTACTTTATTTAGAATGGATTTTGTTGGGAATTGCTTTACTAACAATATTTACTTTTTTACTACCGCATCGTCATTTTGGAGGTATAGTTAATCATCTAGAATCAAGATTTTTATTTAATATTGGTGCATTAATTACCCTTGCTACTTTTGGTGTTATGGGGTATAAAATGCCGTTTAATGTTCCTTTATTTTCTAAGTTTTATATTGCTATTTGTTTTAGCTTAAGTTGGTTGATTGTCTTGTTATTGGGAAGAGGCGATCGCATTTTTCCGCCCTTACTTTTGATAGTAGTAATTAGAGCTTGTGTGCTATTTCCTGGTACAGCCAGAATTATTACTGCTATTTTAGCTTATGGCTCTTTTATTGCCGTCAAAATCATGTCCTGGTCACAGATTAGTCCTTTAGGAGTTCCTTTAGGAAGACCTTTTCCTATGAGATTTTTACGACACTTCCCCCAATCAGAAGTTCAAAATATTTTATGGGGATTATTATTAAATTCAGCTTTACTTTTTGGGTTAGTATTAACTTTTGTAATGCTATTAGTAGGGGCAGTATTAGCAGAATACGAAAGTAAGCAGAAATTAATGTTGGCTAATAATCGGTTGCGACAATATGCTTTAAAAATCGAAAATCAAGCTACTGTAGAAGAAAGAAATCGTATTGCTCGTGAAATTCATGATTCTGTTGGTCATTATCTAACTGCTCAAAGTATTCAGTTAGAAAATGTAGCTTATTTTTTTGCCACAAACCCTGTCAAAGCTGAACAACATCTAACAAAAGCCAGAGAATTAGGCAAAGAAGCTTTGCAAAATGTTCGTCAGTCGGTTGCTACTTTACGTAAAAAAAGCTTACAAAAGCAATCACTAAAAGTAACTTTACAACAATTAATTCAAGATTTTCAATCAACTACCGAAATCACAGTAAATTTACATATCGATCTAATATCGATTATTTCTAATGAAATAAATACTACTATTTATCGGTTAGTCCAAGAGGCATTAACAAACGTAGCTAAACATAGTCAAGCTAATCAAGTTGATGTTTGTTTAGAAGAAAAAGATCAAAGACTATTTTTAACTATAGAAGATGATGGTATTGGTTTTAATCCTGAAGTTAACACTACAGGTTTTGGCTTACAAGGAATGGAAGAAAGAATAGAAGCTTTAGACGGTAAATTTAGTTTAATTAGTCAGCCAGGAAAAGGATGTACAATTCAGGTGGAGATTAAGCTTTTGGTATAGTTGTTAGTTGTTAGTAGTTCATCGTTCATCGTTCATCGTTCATTGTTCATTGTTTTTCTCTTGAATGACAAATGATAAATGATAAATGATAAATGATAAATGACAAATGATAAATGATAAATGATAAATGTTAAATGTTAAATGTTAAATGATTAAAGTATTACTCGTTGATGATCAAAGTATTGTAAGAGAGGGGTTAGCAAGTCTATTGCAAACTAAACCCGATATCCAGGTGATAGGCGAGGCAGAAAACGGCAAAGTTGCAGTAATGCGATCGCTGGAATTAAAGCCTGATGTGGTATTAATGGATATTAGAATGCCCATTATGGACGGAGTTGCAGCTATTAAAGCTTTAAGCCAACAAGCTCCCCAAATCAAAGTACTAGTTCTGACTACTTTCGATGATGACGAATATGTGACTCAAGCTATGGCTCACGGTGCAAAAGGCTATTTACTCAAAGATACACCTTCCGAAGAACTGGCACAGGCTATTCGCTCTATCCATAAAGGTTATACTCAACTAGGTCCTGGACTATGGGAAAAAGCTAACAGTACTGGCAATACCAGGGTTAATACTTCTCCAGAGATAGCAGCATTAACTACTAGAGAGCAAGAGGTCTTACAATTGATTGCCAAAGGCTATAATAATCGGGAAATTGCCGAAAAACTCTACATTACTGAGCGTACCGTTAAAAATCACGTTAATAGTATCTTAAGACAATTAAATTTACGCGATCGCACACAAGCTGCAATCTTTGTCTATAATCATTAACGGCTAAACTCAATCCCTCTTTCCCGTAATTGCTGCATAAAAAATTCTTCTAGGGAAGGGCGAGCTAGTTGCATACTAATTAATTGAGCATTAATCTGGTTGAGATGACTTAAAAAGGCTTCTGGTGATTTTTGTAGTTGACCATGCCAACGATTATTTTCCCAAGTCAAATTAGTAAGCCAAGGTGTTAGAGATTCAGAATCTCCTCCTTTAACTAGCACTTGATAGGCATCACCATTACCCAGAAGTTCATTTAAAGAGCCTTGACAAATCAAATCGCCTAAAGCCAAGATCGCAATGCGATCGCATATTTGTTCTACATCCGCTAAAATGTGAGAGTTGAAAAAAATAGTTTTCCCTGCTTGTTTCAAAGATAAAACTATTTCCCGCATCCGATAGCGTCCCATGGGGTCTAATCCCGACATAGGTTCATCTAGGAACACAACTTCAGGATCGTTGATTAAAGCTTGCGCCATAACTACCCTCTGTAGCATTCCTTTAGAATACTGTTTGAGTTTTTTCTTTTTAGCTGTGGATTTAGCTAACCCCACTAAATCCAAAAGTTCTGTAATTCTGCGAGTTTGCTTATTGTGGGGAATTTGAAACAAACCAGCAGTAAAAGAGAGAAATTCCCAGGCGGTGAGGTAGTCATAAAGATACGCATTTTCTGGGAGATAACCGATTTTTTGCTTAATACTGCGATCGCCGATAGGACGACCTAAAAGCACTGCTTTTCCCGAAGTAGGGCGAATAATACCCAGTAAAGTTTTTAATAGAGTTGTTTTCCCAGCACCATTAGGACCTAATAAACCAAAAGTTTCTCCTTGATAAACCGTTAAAGAACAGTCTTTGAGAGATTCAATTTTTTGGTTCATCCAAAAACCAGTTCGATATACTTTGCGTAAATTCCAAGTCTGTACTATGGGAATAGACTCATTATTAGTAGATTGAGTTGGAAGATCAGCAGGAGAATACATTTCTCTTAGACAATATCTATGTAGTTACAGTCTATATATTGCCCAAAATACTAATTTTTCTTAACAAATCTTTCAAAGCTTAACCTAAGATACTAGCTAATTGAGTCTTATTTCCTCAGTACTTTTAAACCAGCCCTTCTAAAGTCGCAGCCACAACTTTATGATCGGAATCTTCTCGTAATTCCAGTAAAGCAGCTTGGGCTTTGGGGTGATCAAAATGTTTTAAAATTCTTGCTACTCTGACACGAATGACACTTCTCTCAGACTTAACTGCGGAAAGAATTATCTCTAAAGCTGAGTCTTGGTGAGGAGTTTTTGCTAACTGACCTAAATATGCGATGGAAGTTAATTTAACAACAGGGTCTTCTCCTTCAATCCCTAATGTACATAATTTTAAGAGAATTTCAGGGTATTTGGTTAGTTCAATAGCTGCAAAGATACTCTCACGGACTAGCCAATGAGAATCTCGTTCAAATAATTTTACTAGATGGGGAATTGCTTGTTCTCCGTATTTAGAAAGAGAATTAGCTGCTTCAGCCCTAACGTTATAATCGCGATCATTTTCAATTAAATCCAGTAATAAATCAAAGCCTTCCTCAGTTCGTTTGTAACCCAAGCCCATAGCAACAAAAGAGCGAACCACAAACTCCTGATCGTACATTTTCTGCTTGAGTAAAGGGACAACCAAAGCAGGTTCATAATTTCTCAATTCAGTAATTGCCTTCATCCTATTTTGAGGATTAGGACTTTGGAGATAAGTTTCAATTTGATGTAGTTCCATAAGAATATCTAAAAATTTTGGTGATTAAAGTTTGGTTGATCAATTAAATTTATTGAAAGCTTTTATTTTTAGGTCAAACCTAATTCCTGTAGCACAGTGAAGATCCCATCAGTTAAAAGTTGAATGGAGATTGCCAAAATGAAAAAGCCTAAAACTTGGCTGATAATGCGAATGCCACTTTTGCCAAAAACTTTGACTAGTAGTTCTCCCCAAGCTAAACAGAGATAAAGGGTTATGCCCAGGATGATAATTCCTAGCAAACCGCCAATGTAATTAGACCATTGGGGGGTTTGAACGCCAAGACCAATAGCTAAGCCGATAGCTCCTGGACCACTTATTAAAGGTATTGCCATAGGAATTAAAGCGATATCTTTTTGTTTAGTGGCTTCTCCACTGTCAGTCCCCCTCTGATATCGGGGAGTTTCTCCCAGTGTCCAAGCGGTACGAGCTATTAATAATCCACCAGCAATCTGTAATACTCCAAGAGAAATTCCCCAAAAGTCGAGGATTGCCTGACCAGTGATAAAAAAGAAGGCAATGATTAAACTGGCATGAAGGGCAACTTTCTTGGCTTGTCGCAATCTTTGATGCTTACTAGCATTAGCTGTCAAGCTATAAAAAATTGGTACGGCTCCCACGGGATTGGTAATCGGAAATAAAGCAATAAATGTTCCGAGTGCATAGGAAACTAATTGGTATATCACTATCTATCTTTTCTGTTAACTTAAGACATTTGTGGTGACAACACTCGAAATTAAGCTATTAGACAGACAAGGAATTCAGTTAATCTCCCAATAATCTTGTAATAACTCTTCGTATAAGTTGTCTTTGAGCATCATTTGCCGATATAGTTCGACAGACAAGTCTCTCGCTTGTTCTGGAGAAAGAGTCCTTACTTGATCAATGAATGTTCTTAAAGTAAATTCTTGTTCTAGAGATAATTGTTCAGAATATTTCATGACTAACTCATTTTTTTGAATAATTTACCTATATGAATATTGGCTACTGAGTTGATTGAGAATCATTATCATAGCCCAGACATAAACCATTAAAGTGATCAGACTCATCATTGCTGTGATTTATGTAACTTTTTGTTAAGTTTATGATTAAAACTTTATCCTTTCTTAATCTGGATAGGGAGGGGGAATAACCGTACAATTAATCAGATTAAAATCCCATCAACTAATCCGTTGACCATCCTTATCCAGTATTAGTTCTCCATCTTCCTTGGCAAAGGGTGCTGGTGGCCATTTTTCCAGAAGATCGAGGATAACTTCGCTAGGACGACAAAGTTTAACTCCTTTTTCGGTACAGACAATGGGACGATTGACGAGGATTGGATACTCTAGCATAGCTTGGAGAATAGCTTCATCTGTCACATTGGGTGCTAAAAGTCCCAGTTCTTGTGCTGGAGATTTGGTTTTGCGTAAAGCTGTCAATGGGGTTAAGTTAGCAGCAGCAAACAGACCCAATAACTGAGGTCTTGTCCAGCCTTCTTTCAAATATTCGATAATGATTGGTTTATAGCCGGCAGCTTCAATGACTCTGAGGACGTTTCGGGACGTGCCACAGTCTGGATTATGATGAATGACAATCATGTTTATGGGATAAAAAAAATAAAAATTCAATCTTGGAAAAGTTACGATATAGCACTATCAGGATGTTGGAGAAAAGGCACATTAATTATTTCTCCCGTACTGTCTCCTGCTACTACTTTTAAACCGATCCCACCAGCTTTGGTTTTTATATAAGCTAGACCAAAGATACCATCAGAAATAACAGTGCAACTGGTTAACATCCCTATTTTCTTATCCTCTACTGTTACAGGGGTTGGGGGGATAACTTCTTGATCTAATTTAATGCCATAGAGTTTTTGTTTTACACCGTTATAAGTGTTGAGGCGAGCAATAGTTTCTTGTCCGATGTAGCAGCCTTTATCAAAAGAAATAGTTTGCCATAGTCCTGCTTCTAGGGGATTATAGTCTTCGGTTAATTCTTTGTCAGGTGCTGGTCTCCCTTGTAAGATTCTTAATTGTTCCCATTCAGGATTGCTAATTAACTTGACATCATTCCCCACAAGTTTTTGCTGCAATTTTTCCTGATACTCTCTCGGAAAAATTAAATTATAGCCAGTGATGCCTAAGTCGCTTCCTACTCCAATCCTGACAGGTATATCTTCTATGTTTAATAGTTGATGGCTACCTTCTAGTTGACCAATAATACTATCTAAGCCCATTTTTTTTAGTAAATTATTACTTTTTTCCCCCACAAGAGTAAATAAACCAAATTTTGAAGAAATATCAGTTAATTCTACTTTATCAAAGGGAAAAATAAAGCGGTCGAGCCACTTCATCAGATATTCTCGACGCTCAGGAGCAACAATAACGATAACTGCATCTTCTGTAATGTAAGTTGTGGCTAAATCTAGAGTTCTAGCAGTAGAAGTTACAAAAACTGTTTCACAGCCTTCTCCTGGTTGCAGATGCTCAAATTTGTTGGTACTTTGATTGTGAAGATATTTGAGCCGTTCTGCTCCCGTAACTTTAAGTAATCCCCAGGATGAGCGATCACATAACAAAACTACTTCTGGTTGATAATTCATCTTAATTACTGTTCCAAATTTTCAAAAACATCTCTAACTACTTGTTGGGCTTTAGCTTCGATCAATTGCCAATCAATATCTCCTGTCTCATCTAACAAACGATTATCTATCTCCACCTCACAACTGCTACTATCTGAATTACTAAATATATGATGTTTGGGACTAAAATGATAGTCTCGGAAACAAACTTGATAACAAAGCTCCCAAATGTCTATTTTTATCTTGCCCTTTCCTTTGGTTAAGCAAAGAATATAACCAGGAATTGGCTCGGTAATTTCTTCGTAGCTACCTTGCCAAGAAGACGTATCTAGTTGTTTGCGAATATTATCTAAGACCCTGATTAATGCTGGCTGCATTAAGACTTGGGCTTTTTCCCAAGCGATTCTAGTTTTAAATTTTGGTTTCATATTTAAAAAAGTACTTGGTTTGCTTAAGCCTTTAAATAGATAAACACAGATTACAATAATGGATAAGTTTTTAACATTTATCTAATCATTAATGATCTAATGTATCCAGTAAGCTTGATTCCTGCTGAATCCTACGACTTAAAAGAATTACGTCTCAAAATTGAATATTTACTCGAACCCTTGGGGGGAATGAAAGCTTTTGTCAGTACAGGCGATCGCGTTTTATTAAAGCCCAATCTTTTAACAGGAAGTCGTCCCACAAAAGAGTGTATCACCCGCCCTGAAATTGTCTATTGTGTGGCACAGTTAGTCAAAGAAGCAGGAGGCAAACCTTTTTTAGGAGATAGCCCCGCTTTTGGCAGTGCTAGGGGTGTGGCAAAAGCTAATGGTTATTTACCCTTGTGTGAAGATTTAGATTTACCTATAGTAGAGTTTAAAGGGCAAAGATATCAAACAGAAAATGATAACTTTAATCATCTGCGTCTTTCTAAAGAAGCAATGGATGCAGATGTAGTGATTAATTTACCCAAAGTTAAATCCCATACGCAGCTTACTATGACTATGGGAGTTAAAAATCTCTTTGGTTGTGTACCTGGTAAAATGAAAGCCTGGTGGCATTTAGAAGCAGGCAAAGATAAAGATCGCTTTGGGGAAATGCTGGTGGAAACAGCAAAAGCTATCGCGCCAAACTTAACTATTATTGATGGTATCATTGGTCATGAAGGAAATGGTCCAAGTGGCGGTGAACCAAGAAAATTGGGAGTATTAGGAGCATCTCCTAACGTCTTTGCTTTGGATCGAGCCTTTATTGAAATTGTCAATGTCAATCCAGAATTAGTTCCTACCCTGACTGCCCAAGCTAGATTAGGTTTTTGTGCGGAATTAGCAGAAATTGAATTTCCTTATTGCCAACCTCAAGAATTAGTAGTTACAGATTGGAAATTACCAGAAGCTCTAGTACCTATAGATTTTGGCTTACCCCGTGTACTCCGTTCCACTTTTAAACACTTCTACATTCGCTTTATCAAAGAACCTCTTAAAGCTTATATGGTAAAATAAGGCACAATTTGTCATATTTAGTTAAATTGGCTACATAAAACCCTAATTAGATCTCTTATTCTAAATATACCCTCCGATTGCTTATTAGAACCGCCAAAAGAAAGCAGGCGGTTTTTTATTGTTTAATTTAATGCCAAACTCCTAGAAGCTTGGCTCAAAATTATTAAGGAGTAGGAGCTAATTCTTGATTAGAATTTTGTTCCTTTTTCTTACTTCTAAATTTTTTAGTCAAAGCTGGTCCATAGAAAATCACTGCAATACCAGATACAACTAAGACTGAACCCAACCAAGTTAAGCCCGTTACTAAAGCAGGTTCTCTTTTTACTTGGAGTGTAGATTGGGTTAAATCCCCAGGATTCCAAGAAGCTTGGGCGATTTTCCATCCCTTATACCAGGTGGGATGATTCATCCAAACTTTGCGAGGCTCTATCACGTTATTGACTTCATCTTCAATACGGATTTTGCTAGTCCACATGGCAACGGATTCTGAGCCTTCATTGCGGTCTACAATAAAGTCTTCTAGCTTAATAGCAAAAGGAATTTGCAATATTTTGGGGCTAAAAGCTGCATAGATTTCTCCCTGTTCTGAGTCAATAACCGTAGGTTCCGCCCAAGGCAGCCAAGTTTCTTGACCTGATACAGTTTTAACCAGTAAGGCTGGTGAACCTTGCTCATTAGGATTATCACTTACTACAAGATCCCGTTCCAATTTAGCGTCGGGGATATAAGCTTCTAGACTAATTTGAAAATCTGCCCAACCAGGAGTTATGGATTGTCCTAGTTGATATTCTCCCGATTTGAAACCTTGAGAAGATCTAGCTGCATAGTATAGCTGACCATCTTCTGCCACAATGACTCGAAAGTAATCATTGGCTTGGGAGATTTGTACTTCATAATCTAGAGCTAAATCAGCAATGGCTTCTCCTGAAACTACTGCATGAATCGGGGGAAGATCTTCTCTACCAAAAACAAACCATCTTTCTACAGTGCTAGAATTACTGATTTCCAATAATACTCCAGGATTGTTTAAGTTATCTGAAGCAGTGATGGGGCGATTATTACTATCTAGGCGAAAGTCAGGAAAAAATTGGAGAAACTTTAACTCTAAATCCTTAAAATTGACGGAGTTACTGCCATTTGCTTTGACATCAAAAGATTTACTTTCTTGCTCATAGTTGACTCTAATTTCTCCCCAGGGGTGCTGATTATTTTCTTGGGGGGCAGTTAAAAGCTGTTTCAGTGTTGTTGAGTCTTTCGCTTTGGTAATTTCTAATTCCGCAGGACCGATGGCGATCTTATTATAACCATTGGGGGCAACAGCGAGAGAGCGTTCTAAAGTCTGTCCCATGCGATCGCTATGTAGGCTTAATGTAACAGCAGGGTTATCTACTCCTCCACCTGGGACAAAGTTCACTACTTTAACAGCATTATCGCTATAAGCTTCTAATTCTAAATCTCCTACAAATCGAGGATTGACTGAGCCATCGTCTTTAATAAAAATATTGGCTTGCTGAATTTCATTATCCTCAGCTAAAACCTCTAAGGTATCCCCTTCGACTCGAATTTGATTATTAGCACCATCATTAGTACTTAATAAGAGCATTCCCTCAACTCCTAAATGAATTACCGCAGCGGAGCCTGCAATAATTACAATCAATCCTAAGTGGGTAATAGCAAAACCAATTTTACGCGCCCCCCTCCAAGGATAGCGAGACAAAGCAGACATCCCCAGATTCATCGCCAAGAGGAACATCAAAGCTCCAAACCAAGGGCTTTTATAGATTTCCTGTTGTACTGTGGTTGAGCCTACTTGGGATTCGTAGAAAGTTGCCCAGATCAAAATCCCAATAATGGTACTTAGTAAGGGTATTGCTAGTTTAATTGAACCAAAAAAGCGAGTAATGCGATCAAACATGGATATAAAAGTTTTGTTAATATCGATTAATGTTAATGAATTTCTGAGTTTTTAGCTTTGTCAAACTCACGTTGTTAAAGTCTTTGATGGGGTTTGTCATTGAATCAATCTATGTTAATTGGATCAACATCAATAGTCATGCTGACAGATTTAGGGCAAAATTCTCTTAAACTATTAAAATCGGGGGAATGATATTCTTCCCTACCAGGATATTTTAATAATATTTGCCAACGATAACGACGAGCTACCCGCATTACACTAGCAGGTGCAGGTCCCAATAGTTCCCATTCATTACCCATAATATTTAAACAAGTATCTGCCAATAGTTCCGCAGTTTCTCTAACCTCATCTTCATTAATACTACTTAGTTTAATCAAGATTAGTTTGCCGTAGGGAGGATAATTTAAAGCTTCCCTTTGCTCCAATTCCGCACTACTAAAACTAGCATAGTCGTGATTTTTAACGGCTCTAATGACTGCGTGTTCGGGGGAATAGGTTTGAATAATTACTTTTCCTGGTTCGTCTCCCCTTCCTGCTCTTCCTGCTACTTGTGCCAAGGTTTGAAACGCCCTTTCTGCTGCGCGATAATCAGAGCGATGTAGTAAACCATCGGCAGAAACTACCCCTACTAGGGTTACGCCAGCGATATCTAAGCCTTTGGTAAGCATTTGGGTTCCAATTAAAATATCCGCTTGCTTAGAGGTAAAACGAGCAATTAAATCCCGATGAGCATTTTTATTTCTGGTGGTATCGCTATCAAAACGAATTAATCTTAGATTGGGAAAGAGTTTATTAAGTTCTTGACTGACTTTTTGTGTGCCACTACCAAAAAACTTGAGATAGGGTGAAGAACATTGGGGACAGCTACTAGGTTGAATACTGGTATGGTTGCAATAGTGACATCGTAATAGTTTTGCTGCACCTTCGTGAGTATAGTGATAGGAAAGGGATACATCACAGTTGGGACATTCCATCACAAAACCACAACTGCGACAGGAGACAAAAGTACTGTGTCCCCTCCTAGGAATAAAGAGAATAGCTTGCTGTTGACTCTCTTCCACGTCCTTAAGGGCATCATACAAAGACTGACTAAAAATTGATCTATTACCTCGGTTCAACTCTTCCCTCATATCTACTATTTCCACAGGAGGTAAAGGGCGAGATCCGATTCTTTCTGGTAAGGATAGATAGTATTTTGTTTGTTGTTCGTAGTTAGTTGTCCTAAAGGATATATGCGAAGCGGTATCCCCTTGCGGGACACCTTCGGATATTAGTTGTTTATTGTTCCTTATAGGTTTCTCACTACTTATTTCGTTCTCTCTAGTCTCCCTTGTCTCCCAGTCTCCCTTGTCTCCCCAGTCTTCCCTGGTGGATACCAAACTCTCCAAAGAGGGAGTCGCCGAACCTAAAATTAAAGGACATTGTGCTAATTCAGCACGCCAATTGGCTACTGTACGAGCATGATAAGTAGGAATAGGACGGTCTTGTTTAAAGCTAGAATCATGTTCTTCATCTAATACTATTAACCCCAAATTGGGTAGAGGGGCGAAAATAGCGGAGCGAGTACCGATAATAACTTGAGGTTCACCTTGAATAGTTTGTCGCCAAGTATCATATCTTTCCCCATCGGATAATTTGCTGTGATAAACACAAACTTTGTCGCCAAATCGATCGCGAAATCTGTCTGTCAGTTGGGGAGTTAAGCCGATTTCGGGAACTAGTACTATGGCAGATTTACCCTGTGCTAAAATAGGTGCGATCGCCTGTAAATAAACTTCTGTCTTGCCCGAACCTGTAACACCATGTAACAGAATTTCAGCATATCCTATGTGATTATTGATTACTTCTAAAGCTTTTGCTTGGGCTGAGTTTAATTCTTTGGCAATATCTTGATTTTGCTTAATTCCTTGTTCTTTTCTTAAAATTTCTTTTTCGGAAAAAGTAATGTAACCAATTGCTGCAATTTTCTTGAGTGTATTAGCAGTAGTTTTAGCCAGATTGATTAAGTCTGTTTTCCACATTTCCCCACCATTTTGGCGCAAAACCTGTAATATCTCTCTTTGTCGAGAAGTAAGATCGTTAGATAGGGTATCTGTCACCAATGTCACAGATGTTTGCAATTTGGCTTGAATTCTTTTGGGTGGTTCGAGATAACTTTCTACCCAACCTCGTTTGGTCAATTCCCTAATTCCTCTATCTGCACCTTTGATCTGATTTCGCAGATATTTAGTACTATAGTTACCGTCTTTTTGCTTTTGCAGCAATTGTAAGATTTGTTTGCCAACGACGCTACAAAAATTTTCTGCACCTTGGGGTATATCATCAGGTATGAGGCGAATTCTTCTTTGCGATCGCCCTAATAACCCAGGAGGAAGTGCTACTCGAATCGCACTAATTAAATCAGTTAAATAATATTCTGCAACTTTTTGTAATAACTCCCAATATCGTGAAGGGAAAAATCCCGAACTAACTATATCTTCAATGGGGCGAATCCGAG
>JASJDB010000437.1 GCA_030065315.1 Xenococcaceae cyanobacterium MO_167.B52
TAATTATTTTGCCCTTCTTGCCAATTTAAGTTGTTACGCAAAATGTCTAGTAAAAAATTATCTATTGCTTGATTTACACCAGTCATTTCATCAAGAGGAAAATGGCTCTTCTGTTCAACTGGTTCAAATTTATAACTTAATTTAAAATTAATAATACTTTTCAAAAACTTTATCTGTTCTTCAAACAAAAAGTTAATCTTGCTTGAACTAATACCATGTATTTTTTCCAATTCATATCCTAAAGGGCGCGGATTTGAAGATATAGTAGTTTTGTAGCTATTTTGAGCAATAATATCAATGATTTTCTTACTCAAAAAATTATGTTTCATCAGTAGAAATTTTAGGCTGCACTGATTACTGATAACAGCAGTAATTTTACCTTGATAGATCCAGACATATACAGTTTGTCGTTCTGGAGTGCTTATTTCAAAGTAACCACTCAGCTTTTCTCGAAAAACCAATAAGAGTTTATTAATAAAAGAGTCTTGCTGTTCTAAAATATCCATCTAAATTTTGTTTGGGATAATTACACTACTATATTATTCCCCAAATAAATTTAATAAACTTATTTCTGGTTAAGTGTTTATACTGATATTTTTTATCTATTTTTTATTGGCTTAATTAAAATATCAGTATTGTTATCTATATAGGCTCATTTTATTCATTAATAATGCTGTTTGATTAAGTAAAAATAGAAAAATAAAAATTTCTGATTAAGAGTATTTACCCTTATTAAAAACTGTTGTATATTTGGATGTAAACAAGCATAATTAACCTTAATTTATACAAAGATCAGATTCATCAACCCATGAAAAAAATAGCTACTATTATCACTGCTGGTAGTTTAATCCTATTAACTTCATTATCAGTAGATGCTAGACCCAAAAATTATTACCGAAGAATGAGAGTAACATTTACTCCAGCAGGAAAAGGTCATCCTCAATATACTTCCGCAGCAGCAGTCAGAGGTACACAGTGTAATGTAGGAACATCAAAAGAACAATCTTTAACTGCTATTGTTCCTTCAAATAGTCAATCTTTAACTAACAAAAGCCACCCTACTCTCTTAGCTTACATTCCAGAAATGGGAGCAACAAAAGGAACCCTATATGTAAAAAATGAAACAGAAGATTTTTTCCATGTCCAAGAAGTTAATCTTCCATCAAAAGGAGGAGTAGTAGGTATTACTATGTCTCAGGGTGATGCTGGATTAAAAGATGGAAGTTATAGCTGGTTCTTGAAGATCCAATGTGGCAAATCTGCTGCTATAGATGACCCTGTTGTGGGAGCAAATATACACAAAGTCGGTGATAAAAATCAAGCTCTATGGTACGATGTCTCGGCTGAAGTGGCTAATACTCCTCAATGGAGTGAGTTAATGAATCAAATTAATCTAAATTCCCTAAGCAATCAACAAGTAACTTTTGTTAACTAAAAATTAGTTTGTTAAACTCTAATAGTCAAAAGAAAGCTGATAATGATATTGTCAGCTTTTTGTTTTTAGTAATTCAGTACAATTTCTAAATTTTATCTAGTTCAAACCTATATCACTTCTGGCTTCTAGCCGACGATAGTCAAGTTCCTCTTTAGACTAGAAAAATAGTAGGAATTAATTTTTTCTATAGTTGATCTCTAAAAAAGGATTTTAAGTAATATTTTATAGGATAAATATAGTATATTGTTCCGTGCAAAAATATACTTTTTAAAATATTCAAGCTATACAATAAAATTTTATCTACTTTGCTTTTTACTTGCTATTTTTATATACTTTTATTAATATTATCGATTGGCATCACAAATTTATTTTAAGTATATGAGCAGTTGGACAAAATTAATTTCCTAGTTGAGATAGGGAATAGTGAACAGCCCTAAAGGACTTCCTAAAGGATAAGCTCCTAACGTCCTAAAGGATACCGCTACGCATATCGCGTCGGAGCAGAGAATAGAGAAAGCTAAATATGTAATTAATTCTGTCTAGGTACTTATCTTAAATTTAAAATATAAAAATAAGTATACTTTTTTGACATCCTCCCTCGTTTTCAACGAGGGATTCCCAAACCTCACGATTTAGGTTTCTGTTTCATAGCACCAGGCTTAACAGACTTAACGGACATATCAAGCTGACGGGGAAACCCCGTCAGTCTTGTCCTCCTCTGTTCTGCTCTTACGGTCGCTCCGCAGACTATCACTGCTTGCCCAGCAGCTAAGATATTCTTCCCTGCATTGATATCTCTATCGATGCCTTTAGTTCCGCAATTAGGACAATCCCAACTACGGACATTCAATGGCAATTTATCCATCACAAAACCGCAATGGTTACATCGCTTACTGCTAGGGAAAAAACGGTCAATCTTGACCAATTGTCGCCCGTACCAATCGCACTTATATTCGAGTTGACGAAAGAACTCACCCCAAGAGGCATCGCTGATACTTCGAGCAAGTTTGTGGTTCTTGACCATATTTCTAATTGTCAAGTCTTCAATACAGATCAAGCTGTTATTACGAACCAAATCAGTTGTCAACTTATGGAGAAAATCAGTACGAGCATCTTTGATTTTGGCGTGTATTTTGGCTACTTTAAGTCGTGCTTTATGTCGGTTACTAGAGTCTTTGGTTTTCCGACTCAGTTCCTTTTGCGCTATCTTGAGCTTTTGATACAGCCGATTAAAATGCTTAGGATTGGCTATTTTTTCTCCATCACTGGTACTAATCAAGCTGGTTACACCAGCGTCAATGCCAACTTGTTTAGATGTTGGTGGCAATACATCTACAGTGTAGTCATCTATCAGCAAAGAGACAAACCATCTACCAGACGGTTCGAGCTTAACGGTAACAGTAGATGGGCTACAACCTTCAGGAAGATATCTAGACCAGACTATATTCAAAGGTTCTTTGCACTTAGCAAGCCAGAGTTGGTTATCTCGGAATTTAAAAGCCGACTTGGTAAACTCAGCCGAGCCACCGTTACGCTTTTTCTTGAACCGAGGATATTTAGCCCGTTTCCCCCAAAAGTTAGCAAAGGCTTTTTGCAGATGTCTCAAACATTGCTGCAAAGGAACACAGCTAACCTCATTGAGAAAATCAAGCTCTTCGGTTTTCTTCCAACCAGTTAGCAAACTAGAAGTTTTGCCATAGCTAATCCTTTCTTGGTTTTCGTACCAAGTTTTAGTTTTGGCATCCAGAGCTTTATTATAGACGAGCCTGACACATCCCATTGTCCGTCGCAAGAGATTTTCTTGCTCGGATGTCGGGAAAAATCGGTACTTGTAAGCTGTTATAGTCGATGTTAAAGTCACCTTTAATCACCTCTAATTCAAAACGGTACGTGAGAGTTTCCAACCTCATACCGCTCCTCGTTCATAGTCCGTAATGGATATCCCTTCAAGATTACCCTTATGTCGGGGACTCAGATTGTTTAACGCTGTTTAAACCCTTTTCATCCCACACTATCCCATCCTTGGTGTTTTGAGTCCGTTCGATGTATTGTAATCACCTTTCGCCGTCGGACAATTGCGAGGCTCAGTCTCTAATTCACTGTAATCAAGATGTGTATTAGGCATAGTGCTGAATTTCTCGGAATTAATCATCGAATTTATCAGCCTTGTAAGGTTTTACTAAGTCGTATCCTCTATGAATACGTAACCTACGTCAGCATATCCCGCAGATTATCAGGGTTTTAGCACCTGGTTTTCTTGCTCTTTCGAGTAGGGCATTGGCTTCTTAGGTTATCCTACTCCCTAATTCCTTACGGATAGGCTTTTCCTTATGATTTCGTGTACACATTTTTCCTTAAAGCTAACAGTTCATATATTTATGGAATAAGTATAAGTTGTGTTAACTTAGGATGGCGAGGTTGTTACTGAGATGAGATATTGAACGTGCCTTGTTCTATTATTTCTCTCAGAAGGTTCAGTGCCATGTTCCATTTGTTTCATAGGATATTAGGGGTTTTCCTGTTCCTCAGTATCCTTTCACGTTAGATTTAGAGTTGTGCATTCAGCCAGGGGATATATGTACCACCACAATGCCACATCACGATTAGGCATCAACGAATCCTCCCTTTTTAGTCCCTGTGGGTGAAACGCCTGTATTAGCTCAGTTGCTCAGTTCATTAGTCTGTGACCACTAATCTCGCGTTCTAACCTTTTTCGTTAGATTATCAACTAATTTCCCTACAGGTCATGTTATGACTGTTTTATAGCACATTCACTGTACGTTACTCATGTCTAACTTCACTAGCGGGGATTCCCTATTAGTTTTGAGTTACCCGCATTTAACCCATGCACCGCAAGTTATAGATAACCAATCCATAAAATGTGGGTTATGTATTCACACCTGTGGTTTGGTGGGTAGGAATTAAACCTACAGGATACAGAGTTTAATTTGTCAGATTATGACAAATTCGCTCATCCTTTAACAAAATCGTTTAGATTGTTGTTAATTTCGTGCGAACAGGTCGCACCGTGACCTCATGCTTCACATTATACCATACTAAATGTAAAACCCCTAACTAGAGGTGTGCGAATTCCTCCCACCAGCTTAGCTGGTGGGAGGAATTCGCACAAATGCAGATGATTCTTGTTGTAACTCAGACTCTACTCGATCTACCACTTCATTAGGCATTAAGTCACGCATGGTGCGGAAAACAACCTCAGTTAAATCTCTAGCTTCATAAATATCTTCTAATTTTCCTTGCTCCATTACTTGTTTTAAAAAACTGATATTTTTGCTAGCCAGTTCACCTGTGGACATTAAAATTTTGCTCCTTATCGCAGTTAATCTATAGCCTTCAATATAAACCAAATGACTCAGATCAACATCCCTCTAGTGAAACATTGTGATTTCTATCCTAAGAGAGATATTGCCTAACGTGTAATTGTTTCAAAGCATCTTATACCAAGTTGCGTTGTCATAGGATAATATTGTCTCGCGCACCGAGCAAAGACAAGGACACCCATTTTGAGGAAACCTCAACAGCGCGGTTGGATATTCTCATCACGCGGAAAGCATCCCCCGCGCTCAAAATCGCGAGATGTCCGCGCCAAGAAGAAGGCAAAGAATAAAATGATAAAGAGCGAATGCAACTCGGTATTAACATTATGATTACGATTTTTCACAACTTGCCAATTCTCTTGCTATCTTGTGTCTGGCAATATCCTATTATTTAGTG
>JASJDB010000438.1 GCA_030065315.1 Xenococcaceae cyanobacterium MO_167.B52
TATTCATGTAGCAACGTAGATAGGGGACGACCCGCATTTGATGACCTCGTTCTTCCCCTGCTTCTTTTAATCTTGTGGTGGAATATAAAGAAGGGTCTTGAGATAAAATGGCAATTTTCATGGTTTATTCCCTGTTAAATTATTAGAGATTAATGGTGAGTGCTTTGTAAAAAGGATTTCCCAGGATTGACTAAAAAACGATTGCGTACTGCTTGTCTACCCAACAACATCCGAAAACCCATAACATCTCGATTAGTTAAGGTTAGTTCAATTTGCCATTGATGCTCTCCTAGTTTAATAGGGGTCATAATTACGGGTCTAATTTGAGCCTGTCCTCCAGAATTACGCACTTTCCGATATTCTAGTAGTTCGGCTTCAGCCCAGACAGTGTGTTTATTATCATGCTGAATCGGATGAATCTGAAAGCGAATTAGGGATTTGTTTTGTAGTTTCAATTCTTGGCAATGAAAGGCGTGTAGAGCCGAAGAGCGCGCTCCAGTATCGATTTTGGCTTTAATGCGCTCAACATTTAGTTCTGGCAAGGACAGCATTTCTCGCCAACCAATTAGGTCTAATGGTTTAGCTTTCCGCATATTAGGTTGATTGTTTGATCTAAAGGACTAGTTAGAGATATGATTATCCGAATCTTTGAGCCATTGCAGGAGAGCGGTTTCTAATTCAGCAGAAATTCCCAGGGGGAAGTTGCCTCTTAGATGAAGATCTCTTTGAGGAAAAGGAATTTCGATATTGCGATCTCGTAAGACTTTTTCAATCTGAAAATACAGTTCGCTTTTGACAATTGGTTGACGACTAGGATCCGACAGCCAAACTCTGAGTTCAAAATCTAAAGAACTATCACCAAAGCCTGTAAAAAACACTTGGGGATAGGGGCGGTTTAAAACTTCTGGATGTCCGTTCGCTACTTCTAAAAGAGCGTCCTTGACAGCTTCTGAGTTACAACCATAAGCTACTCCAACTGGTAGGGCAAAACGAGAAATCGGACTATCATGACTCCAGTTAATTACCTCCTCGGCTAATAAATAGGAGTTGGGAACAACAATAGAAACATTGTCTAGGGTTTTAAGAATGATACTACGAGCCTGGATTCTTTCAACTGTTCCTCTGTGTCCATTCACTTCAATAAAATCACCAATTTGTACAGAACGCTCAAATAGTAGCACTACCCCACTGGCAAAGTTTTTGGCAATATCCTGAAAACCAAAACCAATACCCACACCCAAAGCACTACCTAAAATCGTCAGAGAACTGAGATTTACCCCCCATACTTGTAGCAAAATAATTGTCCCAAGAGAGATTAAACCATATCTGACGATGATAAAAATTATTTCTTGAGAACCTCGACTCATTCTGATCTGTTGTAGGATTTTGGTTCTCAAAAGAGTGGTAATAGTTTGGGTGCCAACAACTAATAACCAAAAGAATCCTCCTAAAATTACTAGATCAATCAGGGAATAAGAGCGATCGCTGAGACTAAATAGAGGAGTTAAAAAACTACCTCTTAAAAGACCGAAAAGCTGATTTCGCCACTGACGGGAGTGGGGTAACAAGCCACTCAACCAGTAAAAAGTAGCGAGCCATAGACCTACCCTTACTACACTTAGTTGGGTTTGGAAGAATAACTTTAACTGGGGAGACTTTAAACGAGTAAAATTAATCCCTGGCACTAGTTTCGCGATTACTTTAGATAGGGCATAACGTTTAACTAGACTAAGTGTTTTATCAATAGCAAATACCACTACCAATACAGTTAAAGCTAAGATAGCTTTTTGCCAAATATATCGAGAAGTTCTGGCTAATTGGGCTTGTTTAATACTTTCTTGTAACCGATTTGCCAAGATGTTAGCTTGCTGTTGGACATTATTGCTTCTAGTAACATCATCAGAAGTTACTGTCATTAAATAGCGATTATTGATATAGATAGTCGGTAAGTCATTAACTTGCTTGACTTCAATTTCAGGAGACTGGGGTGATTTAATCGCAAGTTGTAGTTCAAAATTAATTATTTCAGCCCGTTTTTCGGCAGTTAATTGCTCTGTACCACTTATCTGGAAAATCTCTTGAGCATCAATAATTATTGCTGCCTTAGCTAGAGTTTCAGTAGAATAGCTCGCAAACTTACCCATGTTTTCGGAGGAAAAAGGATTATTTTGAGCTGCTAAGGGAGTAACTAAAACTAGGAAACATAACAAAATTCCTAAAACTGCTCCTATTGGAGAAGATTTAAAGGTTGGTCTAGGGTAGAAATTCCAACTAGATTGATTTTTATCAGACATCGCTACAAGATTAGGGCTACTCACTGAGTTATTTATTAAGCCACAAATTTAGATTAAAAGCTTTTGGCTTGGTGAGTCGAATTATTCATGATTAAGCTCTTATGATTATTTTAGTTTGTCTAATGTAATCTATTATAAGGATTGAAGTTAATAGTCTTTAGATATAGAAACTTATTCAGCATACTCATCCTGTAGATAGATATTTTAAAAAAAATCATTGTTACAATTAATTTTGATAGTATTTTGTCATTGCCAGCAATTGCTCTAATAATCAGGACAAAAACTCAATTGAATTACCAATAAAAAGTATTTATTTAAACTTAGAAAACTAGTTAACCAGTTCAACTTTATCAAAGTCATATTAGTCGAAGCTATTTTTAAATTAATCGGTGAGGTAGCATTAAATGTTAAATTTAACCATTGACCCCTTTTCCAATGAAGAAAACTAAGTTTTACAGTAGCCGAATCCTCAAAAAAATTAAAAGAAGAAAGTTATTTGATTATAGTTACGAACAGCCAGGAAGTATTCCAGGTACCCTTAACATTTCTCAGGACGCTATTTTTCCCAATATAGTCCTTATAGATTATGATTCTACTCAAACAAATTTGATTCCTAATCTAGCTCCTGAAGCTTGTAGAGAACATCTTTATACCGATTCAGTATCTTGGTTTGATGTTGGCGGTTTAGGTAACGAAGATTTTTGGCAGAGAGTTGGCACTGTATTTGGATTACATCCTTTGATACTCGAAGACATAGTTAATGTGCCTCAAAGACCAAAAATCGAAGATTATCCCGACCAATTAATCATTATCACTAAAATGGTCTTACCTAATCTCGAAGGAGAGGGATTTTGTCTCGAACAAGTTAGTTTAGTAGTTGGTCACAAATATCTCTTGACGGTACAAGAAGAAACAGAAAGAGATTGTTTTGAACCCATTAGGCAACGAATTAAGTTTAAAAAAGGAAATATTAGAACTAAAGGCACAGATTACCTAGCTTATGCTTTATGGGATGCTATTATCGATGGTTTTTTTCCCTTATTAGAAATTTACAGTGAAAAAATTGAAGAATTAGAGAATGAAGTACTTTTTAATCCCAGTAATAGTACCTTAGCGAAAATTTATCAAACTAGACGGGAGTTATTGGCTTTACGTCGTGCTGTTTGGTCGCAAAGAAATGCCCTCAATGTTCTAATTAGAGATAAGAGTACCTTAATCAGTGAAGAAACCATAATTCATCTAAGAGACTGTTACGACCATGCCGTACAAATTATCGATATTATAGAAACCTATAGGGAATTAGCTTCTGGTCTCACAGATATTTATCTTTCTGCCGTAAGCAATAAGATGAATGAAGTGATGAAATTGCTCACAGTTGTCTCATCTATTTTTATTCCTCTGACTTTTGTTGCTGGTATTTACGGCATGAATTTTAATCCCGAAGCATCTCCTTGGAATATGCCCGAATTAAATTGGTATTGGGGTTACCCTTTTTTCTGGGTAATGATGGGGGGAATTGCAACTGGTATGATGTATTTCTTCTCCCGAAAAGGTTGGTTTAGTAATATTACTACTCCCCATAGAAAAAGCTGATCTTATCCTGGTTCTCAACAAGGTGAATTCGGAGTTCGGAGTTCGGAGTTCGGAATTCGGAGTTCGCCCTAAAGGATACCGCTTCGCATAGAGTTCGGAGTTCGGAATTCGGAGTTTTTATAGCATTACCTATAGCTATACAGATATGTAAAAAAGCTACAAGACCCAGGAGAATATATTAATGCTTTATACCATATTTTTAGATATTACTATATCAGAATTAATACCAGAAACAATTACTATTAATACCAGAAGTCTGATAATATTACTAATAATTTTTATTGCTCTATTCTTATTGCCACGACTGATTACCTGGGGAATTGCTAGCTTTTTTACCCCACAAAATAAAGAATTATATCAAGTAGTTGTTGCTCCCTATTTTAGTCAGATAGCATTGATTTTCCTGATGACACTTGGAGATTTAGTTTTATTAAATTTAACCAAATCGGTTTGGTTAAAATCTTTAGAATTGATTTTAAGTATTGCGTTAGTTATATTACTCAACTGGCTAACTTATCAAATTTTTCAGCAAATTTTCAATAATTATTTATTAAGTGCTGCTGTTAAAAATAGAGGTCAATTTAATAGTGAATTTTTACTACTAAGTAAATTTTTAGTCAATATCACAATTACTTTTGTGGTGATTTTTATTTTTGCTCAAATTCATCACATTAATTTAGTTGGATTATTAGCTAGTCTGGGAATTGGAGGATTAGCTATAGCCTTTGCTGCCCAGAAAACTCTAGAACAACTATTGGGAGGTATAGTTATTTATTTAGACCGTCCTTTTGTGGTTGATGATTATATAGGCTTACCAGATGGAACTTTTGGCAAAGTCGAATCCATTGGCTTGCGTTCTACCCGCATCAGAACTTCAGGGAAAGGGACGGTTATTATTGCTCCTAATAGTTCTTTAACCCAAGTAAATATCGAAAATTATACGAGAGCTAAAAAAGTTATCTCTCTAATTTACATTACTTTTTCTCAAACCATCCCAGAATCAGAACAAGCTTTTATTAGACAAATTATCTTTGAAAGTACTAAAGACATTTTTGGTATTGATCTTCGCAATACAGAAGTGAAATTTATTAATGGTAAACAAAATAAACCAGCAAAAAATACTCAGGTACAAATCAGCTTTTTTATTCTCGGTTCTGGCAAACTATCGATGGAATTACGACAACAGCTACTAGATATTGCTAAACAAAATCTCTCAAAAGAACTAAAAAAATACGGCGTTGCTTTTGAATTAGAACAAAAAACGATTAATGTTGATTCACCGATTACAATCTAATTCTTTTATGAATATTGAACAAGTTATAACCTGGTTAAATATCGATGCTGCAACCCAGGAAGCAGTAAT
>JASJDB010000439.1 GCA_030065315.1 Xenococcaceae cyanobacterium MO_167.B52
ACCTGTGCCGAAAGATCGGAAGTAATAGCAAGTAGTATTTTTTAAATTGAGTTAAAAGCCCACTCATGATGATAAATCTTAAAAAGGTAAACATTCTAGAGAGAAATAAATCCCGTTTTCTTGTAGAGTTCTATTAGTATCTCTCACTTCAATTAAGGGAATCCCCCAATCCACACGGGCACGAAGACGATCGCTGATAGTTAACTGTACTCCCAACCCTACTGAGAATAAAGTGTCTTCTTCTTGATTGACTAGTCGGTTCTCGCTCCACACTGTACCAAAATCAATAAAAGGAATCAGAGAAATATTATTTTGTCTTTCACTCCAACGATAGACAGGAATTCTAACTTCCCCAGACAACAAAATCCCATTATCCCCTAGTAGCACATCTTGACGATAACCTCGGACAGTGTTGATTCCTCCTAAACTAAACTGTTCTAAGGGTACAAGTGCTGTAGTTGATAGTTGAATATCAGAACGTAGGAGTAGATTAATATTAGAATTGGAATCGATTTGTCTGAGCCATTGAGCTTGACCACGCCAAGTAAAAAATCTGCTGTCAGGATCATCTTCGTTAATTGTCGAATCCAAAGCATCTAAACCCACGCTAAATTGCGATCGCACAGCAAAAACTTGACGGCGACTGCGTCTTGTCCAATCTTGAAACAGACGGATCGCGGATATCTTAGTTTTTCCATCAACATCAGAACCTGGTGACAATTGAACTGGTTGATTTTCTACCGTAGTTTCATTTGCCTGACGAGACAATTCAATTCCCACTGCTAATTCTTGAGTAGAATCGGCAGTAGCCCTGACTAGAATAGGTTGTCTGATATTGATTTCGTATTTATCAGTTTTAGATTCAATATCTATCCGATCAAAGGGAGATTCCACGATATTACTAGCAATATAACGATATCGGAACCTTATGGTGCCATCTAGGGCGTTAAAGGGAATTGTATAGTTGCCATCGAAATCATTACTACCATCGGTGTTTTTATAGATAAAACTGGCACGATCTCCAAATCCCAGCAAGTTGTTATGATTAATTTCAATTCCCCTTTGAAAAGTCCCCACACTTGGAGGGCGACTATTGTTCCCAAAAATTACAGGGCGAAAAGCTTGGGCTTGATTAACTTCTACCCTTAATTTCCAGCGGTCACGGCTTGATCCTACCGATAATTCTGCATTCAAGTTTTCAATGAGGGGATCAAGCTGTAATAATTGTAGAGCTTCTTGTAATTGCTCGATATTTAAGGGAGTTCTAGTTCCTCTCTTCAAACGAGCCAAAATATAATTTTCACTCAATCTGCCATTAACTTTGATCTCAATATCTTCTGTTTCGATTCTCCCTTCAATGACCTGTATCGTAATCACACCGTCACTCACATTCTGAGCAGGAATTACTGCCCCCGAATTAATATAGCCATTATCAGTATAAAGTTTAGTAATGATGGTTTCTAGTTGGAGTAAATCAGCGAAACTGAGAGGGGTATTGATATAGTCAGTCAGTAGGGCTTGGATTTCGGCATCTTCAAAAACGGTATTACCTTGAATGTCAAACTGTTTAACTTGCAAAATTGGGTTTTCATCTCCTGAGGGATCAGCATCAGGAATATTACTAGGAGAATCTAACAAGTTATCAATAGGAGGTAAAGTTCTGGTAGGGAGAGCTTCTGTCGGACTAATATCTCTAAAAGTTGGCACATCATTCAACTGGGAATCTAGAGGGTTAGTACTATCTGTAGGACTAAGGCTTTGAGCCAAATACCAAACATTACGATTATGGGCTACTGCTATTTTATGATTCCAACCAATCACTAAAAAAGCCGACAAAAGGATTAAAGACTTTTTACGGTGGAACAAACCAAAAAGTTGTTTCATGTTGAATCGGGGCAGCATAGTTTACAGTCTAGACACAAGTTAATCCTAAGGGCTTAAAATCATTTTCCTGTAAAAGTACTTAAGTAATGCTTACAGTTGAATATAGTGTTTGAGGTTAATCGGTACAGTTTTGGGGCATATTTTTCCTTGATTTTACATAGATCTATTTTTCTAACTGTTGTTTAAGCGCAATAGCAAATAGAAGGCTTGATTATGAAAAAAATCATTTTAATCTAGCTCTACCTTATTTCAAAGGAGCGATATTAAGCCATATATTTAATGGTTTGCCCACCGTAAAATCACGATTAATTTTAGAATCTTTTTATTGACAATAGCAACATAATCCAGTAAAAATACACAAGGAATGGTTGTTTATAAGTATGTCTTACTAATTAAAAATATTGAATTAATGAGCTAAAACTGGTATAAATGCGGTTATTTTTCCCACCTAAAAATATTAAATTAATATGAAGAAAGTTCGATTAAACAATACTAAGTAATGTGTATGCAGAAAACTAGTACAGAAAATTTAAGTATCAATTATTCTGAATACATAGATAAACAAGGTAATTTGATTGAAGACAACAAACTATTTAAACTATTTATTGAACAGGGACCCACTGCTATTGCTATTGTTAATCGTCAAATGCGATATTTATTTGCCAATCAGCAATGGCTCACAATTCACAACATTGACAAGGATAATATTGTAGGAATTTCTCACTATGAATTGTTTCCTGAACATTCACTGAATCTAACTAGAATATACCAAGAATGTCTACTGGGTTCGAGAAAAACCTATCAAGAATATATTTGTAATCAACAAAGAAACACCTGTTTAAAATGGAACTTTTCTCCTTGGTATGAAGCCAATCAAACCATTGGTGGGATTATTATTCATGCTTTTAATCAAGAAAAAATCATCGAACCTTTTTTCGACTTGTCTGTAGATATGCTCTGCTGCATAACTACAGACGGCTACTTTAAAGACATTAATCTAGCGTTTCAAGAAATTCTTGGCTACTGTGAAACTGAATTAATCCAAAAACCGATGCTCAGTTTTATTCATCCAGAAGATCGAACTGCTACTTTAGAATCGATTGAAACATTGAGTCGAGGCTTAGTTACTACAATTCAATTTGAAAATCGTTGTCGTTGTCAGAATGATTCCTATAAGTGGCTACAGTGGAAAGTAGATGTAGTAGGAAAAAGAAAATTACTTTACGCCGTAGTCACCGATATTACTAAATCTCGACAACTATCAGATCAGCTCTCTTGGCAAACTCAACACGATGTCTTAACAGGTATTTACAATCGTTATGGTTTTGAACAAGAAGTTAGTAAAGCGATCTCATTAGCTCAAAAAAATTCTCAACATCACGTTTTTTGCTATCTAGATATAGATCGATTTAAAGTAATTAATGATATTTGTGGTCATCTAGCAGGAGATGAATTACTGAGACAAGTAACCAATATTTTGCAGCAGCGATTACGTTCTAATGACATCTTAGCTCGTATTGGCAATGACGAATTTGGCATACTTTTAAAACAATGTTCTTTAAAACAAGCAGAAAATATTGCCCAGACTCTTAGCAACTTAATTCATGAATTCCGATTTACTTGGGAGAATAAAAGCTTTTCGGTGGGAGTAAGCATTGGCATTATTGCCATAGAACAAAATAATAGTAATTTTAGTGATATTTTAAATGCGGGTGATACAGCTTGCCATGCTGCCAAACAAAAGAATAGTAATAGAATCCAGGTATATCGTTTAGACGATCAAGAATTAATTAAACAACGAGGGGAAAGACATTGGATATCTCGGATTAATTTAGCCTTAGAGGAAGATCGCTTTCGTCTCTATTGCCAGAAAATTTCACCTCTACAAGATAAATTTGGCATCGAACATTATGAAATTTTATTGCGCCTTTTAGATGAAGAGGGCAAATTAGTAACTCCAACGGATTTTATTCCCGCAGCAGAAAGATACAATTTAATGCCAGCAATTGATCGTTGGGTAATTAAGACTTTTTTCACCATTTATCAAAGAGATTGTCAGAATAAATGCCATGCTAAATGTCGGGCAATTTATACAATCAATCTTTCTGGTGCCAGCATTAATGACCATTCCTTTTTTGATTTTCTCAAAGAACAACTGCTTAAATATCAGATCGTTCCCGAAAAAATTTGCTTCGAGATTACAGAAACAGCAGCGATCGCAAATTTAGCCACGGCAGCTAAGTTTATTAACGAGTTAAAAGAGTTGGGTTGCTCTTTTGCTTTGGATGACTTTGGCAGTGGGATGAGTTCTTTGGCATATCTCAAAAACCTACCTGTAGATTATCTGAAAATTGATGGGAACTTTGTCAAGAATATTGTTAACGATCCGATAGATCGAGCCACAGTAGAATGTTTTAATCGGATTGGGCAAGTGATGAATATTCGCACTATCGCTGAGTTTGTCGAAAATGAGGATATTATTTCCCAATTAAAAGAATTAGGAGTAGATTATGCTCAAGGTTACGGCATATCTGAACCCTGTCCCCTGGAATTTAGTTAACTTTTAGGTTCAGTAGTTAGTTGTTAGTAGTTGGTAGTTAGTTGTTAGTAGTCAGTTGTTAGTAGTTAAACATTCCTACGATCATTAATTTTTCCACAACTGGAGGAGTGATGTGTTCGGAAACAGCTTGATAAACTTGTTGATCAAACACATTTTGCACAATAAACAATAAGATAAAGGAAATAACCGCAGCAATCACAGGTGTTGTTACCCAGCCAGAAGCAATACCTCCTAAAACACCCCATTTGACTTGTCTAACTCCTTTTAGTCCTTGCAAACAAGCAATGCCGATAACTGCCCCTACTACGGCTTGAGAACTAGATACAGGAATTAGAGGGATCGGAGGCAAACCTAACCCAGCCACAAAACCCGATAATTCTTGGGAAGAAAAAGTAAACAATACCATAGAACTTGCCATAACCACTACCAAAGCACCAGTAGGAGATAAAGTCATTAGGCTACCCCCCACAGTCATCATGACTCGCTTGGAGTAAGTATAAACTCCTATAGCGATCGCGATCGCTCCTAATAAAAATAATTGTTCAACCGCAGAAATATCAAAGATTCCAGCAATTTGAATATTCTCGAAAGGGGAAGAAGGTACAAACACTCCCATCACATTACCAATATTATTAGCCCCCAAAGTATAGGAACCAAATGCCCCCACAATTAGTAAAGCTAAACGAATATTCCTATCTAGACTTAAAAGATGGGGTTTGGTATTTTCAATGAAGACGACGACGAATTTATAGATAAAAGCCGAGAAAATTGCTGCCAAAATCGGACAAGCAACCCAGGTACTGA
>JASJDB010000440.1 GCA_030065315.1 Xenococcaceae cyanobacterium MO_167.B52
AGGCTGACTAACGATCCTTTTTCTCCTCCAGAACTAGAAGTAAGAGCGAAAACAGCAGAATTTGAGTACATATCACCTTTAGTCAGTAAATTAACCACCACCAAATCTCGTCTAGTTTTTGAGGATCGCTTATCTCTACCATTAATCAGAAACTCTTTAGTATTTGATGGTCGTCCCCGTCGCCCAGGAATATTTAACATTGGTTTTGATGGAGAGGACAGGGGTGGTTTATATCTAGAAAGAACTTGGGGTCTAATTGGGCGAGAAAACATTACTTGGACGATTACTCCTCAATACTTTCTTCAAAGAGCCATAAGTCCTACTACCTTTGATTTTAGTGCAGAAGATGAGGGAGGAATATTTGACTCTTCTGTCTTTGGTTTAAAAAGTGATTTTAATACTATATTTTCATCACGAACAGATTTAAGAGCTAAAATTAGCATTACTAGCTTTGATGTTAATGAATTAGAAGATAATATCCGCGCCAAACTAACAGCTACTCAGTTAATTGGTAACATCAATAGTCCTCATCAAGCTAGTTTAGAATACAATTTCCGCGAACGCTTATTTAATGGTTCTTTAGGATTTCAGACCCTATATAGTAGTATTGGCACTGTGATCACTTCTCCTGATATTAGATTAGGAAAAACAGGAATCGGTCTCAAATATCAAGGCTCAATTCAAAACATTAATTCGGAAACAGATGATCCCGAATTATTAAGCAGCGATCGCAACAATGACCGCATCAATTTAACTCGTTTTCAAGCAGCAATGTTTTTAGGTAAAAGCTTTCCGATCTGGCAAGGTAAACCTCTTCCTCCGACCCAAGATCAAGGCTTACGCTATACTCCTAGACCTGTAGTGCCTTACCTCCAATTCAATACTGGTGTTTCGGGGGTTACTAGTTTTTATAGTAATGGAGATACGCAAAATTCCTTACGTGGAACTGTAGGAATTCAAGCACAATTGGGTCATTTTGGTCGTTCTTTTTTCGATTACACAGGATTTAATGCGACTTATTCCATAGGAACAAATTTCGATGAATCTCCCTTTCTCTTTGATCGAGATGTTGATCGACAAACTCTAGCTTTAGGAATTACCCAACAATTATATGGTCCAATTAGATTAGGGGCGCAAACTTCTTTCAATCTTGACGATGGAGATGATATTAGCACTGATTATGTGTTGCAGTATAGTCGCCGTACCTATAATGTTTCTTTACGCTATAATCCTGTCCTAAAAATTGGCTCTTTTAGTTTTCAGGTTAATGATTTTAATTGGCGTGGAGATCCTCAACCTTTTGAAAGTAATGATATTAGACCAGTTATTCAAGGAGTAGGTCGTTAAACCTCATTCAAGTTTTATAAATATTCTGCACAAGGACGACACAGAGAAACAAAAGAAATAATACTTGTTTGATGGAAATTTTAAAAGCAATTACGCTATTATTTTGGGTGATTCTCCAAAATACAAGTTGAATTATTTGAGCTTAAATGAGTATAGAATTATTAGCTGCGGGAAAGCTTTTAGACATGGCTTTAGGTGGCATTGTCGGCAATGCTGCTACTGAAACTGCAAAACTATTGTGGCGAACAATCAAAAATCGCTTGTTGCAAAATCAGCCTGTGATTGAAGCAGAGATAGTTGAACTGGAACAAAATCCCACTCAGGAAAAGTTAAAGCCGTTAGAGCCTTTTCTTCAAGTGGAAATGCACAAAGATAAGCTTTTTGCCCAAGAGATTAGTAACTTAGCTAAAGAAATAGCTAAGGCTAATAGTGGAGATACTATTACTACAGGAGAAATTAAAGCCGAAGGTAATGCTGTTGCTGCTGCCAAGATAGATGCACCTAATTCCAGAATTGGCGGTTCGGATACTAATATTAATCTCCCAAAGAATTAAGCCCAGATGAAATAGTAGAAACTACTCTCAAACTAGAACGAGCTACATCTCAAGTTAATGCTTCTACTAATCTCAACACTATTCCACCAAATCTCGATAACTGGGTAGAGAGAAAAGAAGAAATAGAGATTATCAAAGCCTGGCTGAATAATCCGCAAGTTAGTACTGTGGGGATTGCTCAAGCTAATACTTTGGGCGTTCAAGGCTTGGGTGGTGTAGGAAAATCTACTATAGCTGCTTATTTTTATCACTCTCTTGAGTTCGCAGCTAAATTTTGGGCAGATGTCAGCCTTAAACCTGATTTTACTGTCTTTGCTCAAAAGGTAATTCTGGCTTTGGGTGGCAACGTTACTCTACCTATTGATATTACGGATTTAATTAATAACTTACTTTATCTGCTTAGTCAGCGACGCTGTTTGTTGGTGGTGGATAATTTGGAAACTCTGCTGGATGGAGAGAGAAATTGGCAAAGCGAATATTATCACCAATTTTTTAGTCGTTGGCACCAGCAGGGAACAAATAGTACTATCTTGATAACTACTCAAGATAAACCTCAGTTATTCCAAGGTTTACAACATTGGTATGCTTTGGGAGGGATGAAGATTGAGGAAGGAATTACTTTATTAAACAAGGAAGGAATACAAGGAACAGAAGCAGAATTAAAAGCTTTTGTAGAATATATAGATGGGCATCCTTTGACTATTAAATTAGTAGCAGGCTTTTTAAGAGAGGATTGTAATAGTCAGTTAAGTAAAGCCAGAGAAGAGTTTAAATTAGAAGAGTTTGAACTGGCTTATAAAGAAGCATCAGGATTTTACCGTAATCAACCAAAAGCACAAAATGCACTTCTTTCTTGGATTATTCAACAGCATTTGGATAGGTTAAGTGATGAACAAAAACGATTTATAACTAATTTAAGTGTGTATCGGCTGCCTTTTAATCGCGAAGCAGCTAGTTATATGTGGATTGAGAAAGAAGTAAAACCGATAGTAATTCAGAAAAAGCTTCAAGAATTATGTAATCGCTCTTTATTAATTAAAACTCAAGATAATAAGTTTCAGTTTGAATCTTTAGTACAGAAATATGTTTTACAGCAAGCAAATGATTTAACATATGCCCATCAACAAGCTATTGAATATTATCAAGCAAACTTAAAACTAGAGAACCATTGGCGAAATTTAGCTGATATTACTGAATATCTAGAGATTGTTAATCATTACCATAAATTAAAACTATATTCTCAAGCTAATAATATTCTCAAAATATGCTTAAGATTTATGAATTTGCAAGGATACCATCTGAGTATAGTTGAAAATTATGAAAAGTTAGTTCAAGGATGGCAAACTAAATTGCAATCACAAGAGTTATCTGATTATGCATGGGCATTAAATACATTGGGAATTCATACTCACTACTTAGGAAATAGTAATCAGAGTATAAAGTCTCTCAATTTGTCTCTAGAAATTTTTATGAAAATCAAAGATGGAATTGGATTAGTCTCATCTCTAAGTGGTTTGGGAGATGTTTATGACTCTTTAGGTAATTATCATCAAGCAATCAACAGATATCAAAAAGCCTTAGACATTTCACATCAAATAATTAATGTTTATGAAGAAGGTGAATTTTTAGAATCTGTATCACTAAATGGTTTGGGGAATGCTTACTTTTCTTTAGGAGACTATGGAAAAGCCATAAATTTGTATCAAAAAGCTTTGGATATTTCACAAAAACTAAATTATTTAAATTTACAACCTGAATTTTTAAATAGTTTGGGGAATGCTTACTATTCTATAGGAGAATACAAAAGGTCTCTAGAATTTCATAAAAAGGCTTTAACTCTATCGGAAATAAGTGGAGATCGCAATCAAAAGAGCTTATTTTTAAATAATTTGGGAAATACCTATAATGCTATAGGAGAATACCAAAAAGCAATTAATTATCTTCAGGAATCTTTAAGTATTGTTCGAGAAACTGGTAATCGTAATGGAGAAGCCTTATCTTTGATGAATCTCGGTAATACATACACTTCTTTGGGAGAATATCAAAGAGCAATTAGTTATTTTGAACAATCTTTGGAAATTCAACAACATATAGAGGACAGTAACGGAGAATCTAGTTCTTTAAATAATTTGGGCAATGTATACACTTCTTTGGGAGAATATCAAAAAGCAATTAATTGTCTTCAGGAGTCTTTAAATATTGCCCGCCAAATCGGTAATCGTAAATTAGAAAGCTTATCTTTGAACAATATGGGTAATGCTTATTACCTACTAGAAGAACATCAGCAAGCAATGAACTTTTATCAAAAGTCTTTAGATATTGCAGAGCAAATAGGTCTCCTATATGAAAAAGCTAATTCATTAGCTAATATAGGAATTATTTATATTTCTCTAAAAGAGTATACAAAGGGAATCAATTATCTTCAAGAAGCTTTAAAAATTCAACAAAAAATAGGAAATTGTATCGGTGAAGCTAAATCTTTTGCTAATATTGGTACTGCATATCACTATCTAGAAAAATATAAACTAGCAATCAAATTCTACAAAAAAGCATTGACTATTTTTCAAAAAATAGGTGATCGCAGAGGAGAAGCTAATACTTGGTTTAATTTAGGTGATACTCAAAAATACTTGCACCAAAACTCAGAAGCAAAATTAGCTTATGAAAATTCTAGAAAACTATATCAAGCAATGGGATTAGATAAAGATGTAGAGGACTGCAATAAGGCAATTCAAGATTTAGAAAATGACAATATAGATTAGTTTAATCAAATGCTGTTTTGATATTTTGCTTACTTTTATATTGTTTAATGCCTTGTTTTAATTCGGTCATCAATTCGCGATCTGAAATTATTTCAATAGTTTCAATTAAAGATTCAAACTGTTCTAAGCTAAAAGTAATCATGACAGGTTTACCATCTTTTGTAATAATTGCAGGTTCATCGGTTAATTGATTTGATAGTTCGGCTAACTGTTGTTGTGCTTCGGCAATAGTCAAATACTTAGGCATATTTATAAAACAATAAGTAATATTAGTTTATCATTGAAAACTAGGAGCGAAAAAGAACTTGAAATTATCAACTTACTGCATATTCTGTATATTTCCGTAAACGCTGAGGATGAAAAGCTAAAACAATATCAGATTTAGGGATACCTGCTGGTTCTAAATCAGTTGCAATACCATCTTCTGTACCGTCTCTTTGTATCCAGATTTTGCCATCAATAATATCTAAATGAATTAAACAACCATGTACCCTGGTATCGCCTTCCCAACCTTGAGTAATTAAGATAAACCGATTTTCGTCATTACTAACAATCAATTCTGAAGCAATATCTCCATATTTATA
>JASJDB010000441.1 GCA_030065315.1 Xenococcaceae cyanobacterium MO_167.B52
CTACCATTGGTCCTGCTAGTAGTTCTCCCGAAATGCTCAAGCAAATGGTGCAAGCAGGGATGAATGTCGCCCGATTAAATTTTTCTCACGGCAGCTATGAAGATCACGCTCGGATGGTCGAACTTTTGAGGTCTGTATCTCAAGAACTAGATACCCCAATTACTTTATTGCAAGACTTGCAAGGACCAAAAATTCGGGTTGGTAAATTGCCAGAAGGGGAGATACCTCTAGCTAAAGGGGCATCCCTAACCTTAGTACCCGAAGCAGAATTTGAGGGTCAACCCAATACAGTATCTATTGATTATCCCTACTTAGCAGAAGAAGCACAACCAGGAACTCAGGTACTTCTGGATGACGGACTATTAGAGTTAAAAGTAGAGACAGTCAAAGGACAAGCTGTGATCTGCACAGTGGTAGAAGGTGGTGTTCTCAAAAGTCGCAAAGGAGTCAATCTTCCCAGTTTGAACTTAAGATTGCCTTCCATGACTGAAAAAGACCAAAAAGATTTAGAGTTTGGCTTATCTCAGGGAATCGATTGGGTATCCTTAAGTTTTGTTCGAGAAGCAGCGGATATTCGCTTTTTGAAAGACTTTCTTGCAGCTAGAAAAGCGGGTGATGTGCCCGTAATGGCAAAAATTGAAAAACCACAAGCGATCGCAAATCTTGACGAAATTATTGCTGAATGTAACGGCATAATGGTAGCTCGTGGGGATTTGGGGGTAGAAATGAGTCCTGAAAAAGTACCTCTACTGCAAAAAGAAATTATTCGCAAATGTAATCAGCGCAATATTCCCGTGATCACCGCTACCCAAATGCTAGATAGTATGATTAATAATCCCCGTCCAACTCGCGCGGAAGCCAGTGATGTTGCCAATGCCATTATTGATGGCACTGATGCGGTGATGCTCTCTGGAGAATCCGCAGTAGGCAAGTTTCCCATCAGAGCAGTCAAAATGCTAGCTAAGATTGCGGAAGATATTGAGCCTGGTATTCAGTTTGTTAATAATCCCCCAGCTAAAACCGATGAAACTCATGCCCTGAGTGAAGCCCTCAATGCCATAGATCAAACCCTTGATTTATCTTATATCGCTACTTTTACTAGTTCTGGCTATACCTCATTAATTGCGTCGGGAGAGCGTCCTCAAGCTCCAGTATTGGCTTTTACTCCTCATCTTAAGGTTTATCACCGTTTAAATTTAATTTGGGGGGTTAAACCGATTCTAATAGAGCAGGAAGTGGAGACTTTTGAAGAATTGATCAAACAAGCGGAAATCCATTTGCAACAAAAGAATTTAGCAACATCAGGGGACAAAATTCTAATTATGGGTGGTATTCCTACTCAAATACCGGGAGGAACTAATTTTCTCAAAATTCACACTCTATAGTAGTTAGTTACTAAATCATGAGAACTAGTTCATATCAGGTATAAATAAAAAAAATGGCTAAACTAATTCTGACTCGTCACGGACAGAGCCTGTGGAATGCCCAGAACTGGCGACGGGAGTTCCCATTGTCTATGAGTTTGATGCAACAGCTAAGGTCATTAGTAAAGTTCTTTTATAAAGAAAAAGTGATCTGACGATTTTATCTCAAGTACTTGTGAGATAATTGCCCTGAACTATGAAGATGGTGATCTTTCTAATCTACAATATTCCCAAAAGCTTCCCAGAATTCTTGTAAGAATCAATAAACTAGATATCAAAAGCCATAGTTGCTTGATTTAGACAAGTTCTCTCAAATAAATAACCATTTGTCAAGCTAAATACGTTTTAACAAGAGCAAATAAAATGAATCTCCATAAACCAGAGTTTTCTCCCGATTCTTCTTCAATTATCAACACAGTTTCAGGATTACATTCCTACTTTCGAGATTTTCAATCCTATTACAAAGTAGTTAAAGGACAACTATTAAGCAAGCTAGAAGTAGCAGAAGATGAATTACAAACCCAGGAATTAAAACAGCAACTTCATGATGTCAATGAAAAAATTAAGTACTTTCATGTTTTAAATAATTCTATATCCACAGTTGATGTCGTACTACAGACAGAAGCGATGATTAAAGAGTTTACTGTTACCAAAGAAAATTGATGGTCAAGCTATTACTTATTAGCTAGTAGAAAATAGTCTAATAACTTCATTTTCAAGCTATTTAATTTTGATTACTTTTGTCGAGGAAAAACTATCTCATGACTCTATCTCAACCACCAAAGTCAAAAGCAAATCTGATCGTAGAAGATGATCGCACAGGATTAAAAGTAGAAACTCTGCGACGAGCTTTAGCAGATAATCTCTTTTATCTTCAAGGCAAATTTCCTGATATTGCCACCAAAAATGACTATTATATGGCATTGGCTTACACTGTACGTGATCGCCTTCTACAACGCTGGCTGGCAACTACTCAAACCTATTTACAAAAAAATGTTAGGATTGTATGCTATCTCTCAGCCGAATTTTTAGTGGGTCCTCATTTGGGCAATAATTTGATTAACTTGGGCATTTGGGATCAAGTTGAACAAGCGGTGTCAGAATCAGGATTAAACCTGAAGGAACTAATCGCTCAAGAGGAAGAACCAGGCTTAGGTAACGGAGGTTTAGGTCGTTTAGCTGCTTGCTATATGGACTCTCTTGCTAACTTAGAAATCCCTGCCATTGGCTATGGCATTCGCTACGAATTTGGCATTTTCGACCAAGAAATTCGCGATGGCTGGCAAGTAGAAATCACTGATAAATGGCTTCAATATGGCAATCCTTGGGAAATTGCTCGTCCCGAACAATCAGTAAATGTCAAGTTTGGTGGCTACACTGAAGGCTACACTGACGATCAAGGCAATTATAAAGTACGGTGGGTTCCAGAATATGTAGTTAAAGGAATTCCCTACGATACCCCTATTTTGGGCTACAAAGTCAACACCGCCAATACCATGCGTCTCTGGAAATCAGAAGCTTGTGAATCTTTCGATTTCTACAAATTTAACGTTGGGGATTACTATGGTGCAGTTAATGATAAAGTTGGCTCCGAAAATCTCACCAAAGTGCTTTATCCCAATGATGAGCCAATTCAAGGCAAGGAATTGCGCCTGCAACAGCAATACTTTTTCGTTTCCTGTTCTCTGCAAGATATGATTCGCATTCATATGGTTGATGGAGATAGCATTGAAACTTTTGCTGATAAGTTTACTGCCCAACTCAACGATACCCATCCTTCTGTTGGGGTAGCAGAACTGATGCGGATATTAATAGATGAACATCACCTGGATTGGGACAAAGCCTGGGAGATTACCAAAAAAACTTTTGCCTATACCAATCACACTCTTCTACCAGAAGCTTTAGAGAAATGGTCTTTGGATATCTTTGGTCGGATTCTACCCCGACATCTAGAGATTATCTATGAAATTAATCAACGGTTTCTCGATCAAGTTCGCATCAAATACCCAGGAGATGATGGTAAGTTATCCCGACTATCTTTAATCGATGATAGCGGGGAAAAATACGTCCGCATGGCAAATCTGGCTTGTGTGGGTTCTTATGCCATTAATGGAGTTGCTGCCTTACATAGTGAATTGGTCAAATCCACTATCCTACGGGATTTTTATGAATTATCCCCAGAGAAATTTAGTAATAAAACTAACGGTGTTACCCCCCGTCGCTGGATGGTACTGAGTAATCCTCGACTCAGCGACTTGATTACGGCAAAAATTGGGGAAAATTGGATTAACAGTCTGGATGAACTGAAAAAACTGGAAAACTTCGTTAACGATGCGGGTTTTAGACAACAATGGCGGGAAATAAAACAAGCAATCAAACAGGATTTAGCAGCCTATACCGAGAAAAAAGTCGGAATTACTGTTAATCCCGAATCTATATTCGATATTCAAGTCAAACGGATTCACGAATATAAGCGTCAGCATCTTAATGTTCTCCATATCATTACCCTTTACAATCGGATTAAGCAAAACCCCAATCTAGATATTACTCCTCGTACCTTCTTCTTTGGCGGTAAAGCTGCCCCTGGCTACTTTATGGCGAAGTTGATTATTAAATTAATTACTTCTGTCGGGGATGTAGTTAATAATGATCCAGATGTACGCGATCGCTTAAAAGTAGTATTCTTGCCTGACTACAATGTTACTTTTGGACAGCGAGTCTATCCTGCTGCTGACTTATCGGAACAAATTTCTACCGCAGGGAAAGAAGCTTCGGGTACAGGAAATATGAAATTCTCTCTCAATGGTGCTTTAACTATTGGTACTCTTGATGGGGCCAATGTGGAAATCCGCGAAGAAGTAGGAGCTGAAAATTTCTTCTTGTTTGGTTTAAAAACCGACGAAGTAGATCAACTCAAAGCTCAAGGCTACAATCCTAGAGATTACTACAACTCTAATCTGGAACTCAAAGCTGTACTAGATTTAATTAGTTCTGGTTTCTTCTCTCATGGGGATTACACCCTGTTCCAGCCCCTAGTTGATAACCTTCTCTATGACGACCCTTATTTACTCCTAGCTGATTATCAGTCTTATATTGACTGCCAAGACCAAGTCAGCCAAGCCTATCGTGACCAAGATAATTGGACCAGGATGTCTATTCTGAATGTAGCACGGATGGGTAAGTTTTCCAGCGATCGCTCAATTCAAGATTACTGCGACGATATTTGGCAGGCACAACCAGTCAAAATTAAATTAGAACCATATATTCAGGGCAATGCTGGTTTAAAAGTTAAGTAAATAATTAGTTGATTATTTAAGTATTAGGTAGTAGGTAAAAATCTACTACCTTCTTATCCGTTATCTCGTTTTATTAAGTAAAAAAAGTTTCTCTTAAATAAGATTTAAACAAGAAATCTAATTATCAAGAGGGAGATTGCTCGTATCCTCAACAAAAGCTTCAGTTGATTGGTCTAGCATTCTTCCCCTATGACCAGCAGGTGTGTGGACATACAAAATATCAGGATTGATCTTTTCCTCAGCTTTAGGAGGTAAGGAAATCTTGTATTTGACTGGTTGCTGGTGGTCAGACAGAAAGAATTGGGGATTGTAAACGCTGTTAAACTTCCAAAGCATCTTGACGAAGTTGGTTTGCCCCCTTAGCAAATGTCCAGCAGCAATTTTCATAGTAGATTTGAAGGCATTCCAACCCAGATGTTTTTGATTCAAAACCTGCTGAGTTTTGACCAGTTCTTCATAAAATTCGGCTAGGGGAAGTTTGGTGGGAAGAACTGCGTGTTGGATGTCAAACAAGCGATAGTCGCGGG
>JASJDB010000442.1 GCA_030065315.1 Xenococcaceae cyanobacterium MO_167.B52
GAAATCTATCGCATGATTCAGACTAGCCTCAAATTTGTTGCTTCTCAATCAGAACCGAAAGTAATTTTAATTACTAGTTCGGTTCCAGGGGAAGGAAAATCCACCGTTACGGCAAATTTAGGAGCTGCGATCGCTCAATTAGGACGCAAAGTTCTGCTCATTGACGGAGATTTAAGACGTTCCCATCAACATGAACTATGGGGGGTTAGTAATAAAGCTGGCATTAAAGATATTATTACCCAACAAATGCCTCTAAAAAAAGTAATATCTCGCCCTATGAGTAAGCTAGATTTACTCACCCCAGGAATTATCCCTCCCAATCCTTTGGCTCTTTTGGATTCAACAGAGATGAAAAATTTGATTGCTCAAGGTAGAAGAGATTATGATTTGGTATTAATTGATGCACCCCCTTTACCCGTTACCGCAGATGTTTTAACCTTGAGTCAATTAGCAGACGGAATTATTTTTGTCAGTCGCCCAGGAGTGGTGGAACATGAAAGTGCGGAATTAGCCAAAGAGACTCTGACTAATACGGGACAAAGGATTTTAGGCATGACTATTAATGGAATTCATCCGAAAGAGTTTGAGCGTCATTCTTATCATGGTAAATATGGCAAGACCTACTTTTCCTCTAAATCTTCTCAAAAAACTGCGGATGTTTCCCGCTCCACCATGCCCCGTTCTATATAGCTAAAAACTGCTAGTTTACTTTCCTTGCGGAACATCAAATAATACGGATTTCATATAATATTCTGCCCAATCTGGTCCAAAAGCTTTCTCTAGAACTCGACGGGTTTTATCGTTTTTTTGCTGCTTGGTACAGTAATAATTTTGTCCTGCTAGATACAATTCTTGCTGTTGAGGGGAAAGGGGTTCAGCTTGTAAAGCCTGTTGGCAGTGAATTTTGAGCATTTGTTGAGCGTATTCTAAGAAATGTTGCTCTTCTGATTCATTTTTAGGTCGTACAAACAAGCAAAATTTCGAGAAAATATCTGCCCAAGGGGGTAATTCTCGATGTTCACTAAATTTATCAGTGGATAAGACTGATAATTCTTGTATATAAGCAGCAGAAAGGGTTTTATCGGGGCTGGTAGGAGAAAGATCAGCGATCGCAGCACTAATTCCCGCTTTTCCTGCCACAATATCACAACCAAACATGGGAAGGGGATATTCTGGACGAGGAAACATCACACAATGAAGAATATCTAAATTTTTGCCCACTTTGGCTAACTCTAGGTGCATTTTGCGGAATTCCCGCGTTTGATAGCAACGATTTTCAATACGGAGTTTTTCCCCTTCCAATTTTCCCTCTACATAGCCCAATCCCTCTGGTAATGAATAGGGGGATAAATCTAGAGTTTGATGCCAACAATCTAAAATCACATCTGCAAGCTGATGGATCAGAAGATGTTGCTCTTGGCGTAGTGAGGTTTGTTGGGAACTTTGTAACATTTCGCTCATAAAGACACTTTTTATCAGCCACCACTTCAGAGGGAGAATCGTGGGTAGCTATAACATTAACGATATACTGAGACTGACTTGTTTGATGTATATAAGTAACAATCGTAATCTATTTTGTACAGGAGATTAAAAGATGTTTGGCTTAGGATTACCAGAAATAGCAGTTATTGTTGTGGTTTCACTCTTGATTTTTGGTCCCAAAAAAATCCCTGAAATTGGTGCAGCCTTGGGTAAAACCGTCAGAGGCTTTAAGGAAGAAATGGAAGAAGGGGGAAGGAAGGATGAGGAATGAGGACAAGGGAGATGGGGGAGACAACGAGGACAAGGAGACAAGGGGGACAAAAAAGCAATCAACAATCAACAATCAACAACTAACCCCCCAACATTTGTAACTTATAAAGACCGGCGTATAAACCATCCTGTTCTAGTAATTCCTCATGAGAGCCAGATTCGATTAGTTCTCCTCTTTTTAGTACCATAATTTTATCGACACTGCGGATAGTAGAGAGACGGTGAGCGATAATGATCGATGTGCGATCGCTGACGAGATTGTCTAGGGCTTCTTGAATTAGGGCTTCTGTACCTACATCTAAACTGGCAGTAGCTTCATCTAATACTAAAACTTTTGGGTCGCGGATGGCTACACGGGCAAAGGCTAGGAGTTGTTTTTGTCCTCCTGAAAGGTTGGTACCTCTTTCTCTGAGTTGGGTATGATAGCCAGCAGGTAGGTCTTCAATAAAGCGATCGATATTAGTAATTTTGGCAGCTTGTTTGACTTCAGCAAAGGAATAATTATCTCCCAAAGTTATATTGCGCTGTACATCTCCAGCAAAAAGAAAGCTCTCTTGTAAAATGACCCCGATATAGCGACGCAATTCTTCTTGAGGAATATCTTTAATATCGATTCCATCAATGAGAATTCTGCCTTTACTTGGTTCGTAGAGACGACATAGTAAACGAATGATGGAGCTTTTTCCTGCACCAGTAGGACCCACTAAAGCAATTTTTTCTCCTGGTTTGATGATAAAGTTGAGATTTTTTAGCACATATTCATCACTTTTGTACCCAAACCAAACATTTTCAAATTTGATCTCTCCCTGATTTTGGGTTTCAATGTTGGCTTGATTTAGGGATAGATTGCTGCCAGAATCAACAATTTCGATGGGTTGACTCATTAATTCAGTAATACGTTCGATCGCAGTAAATCCTGATTGAAACATGGTGAATTTATCAGCAAATTGGCGTAGGGGGTTAAATAATCGCTGAGAATATAGGATAAATGCGGAAAGCTCCCCAAAAGTCATAGTTTCTTTTAGGACAAAAAAGCCCCCTAGCCACAGCACAACTGCGATCGCAACTAGCGCAATCCATTCCAGAGTAGCGGATACAGCAGAATCATGAAAAATCGTTTTATCAATTTCTCCCCGATAGCGGTTATTAATCGAGCGATACATTTCACTGTTATATCTTTCCCGACGAAATAACTGAACAATATTGATTCCTGCAATATTCTCTTGCAACATGGAATTGAGTTTCGATAATTCTTCTCTAGCACGATAGTTAGCCAGGCGGTATTGCTTCTGAAAATAAATAATCAGAGCCGTAACAGGAATCAGCATTAATACCAGGATTGATGCTAATCGCCAATTCACCACATAAATTGTCACAACAATCGCGATAATGGAGACAACATCGCTCACAACTCCCACTGCGCCACTGGCAAACACATCCCCTAAAGCTTCTACATCACTGGTAAGACGGGTAACTAATTTACCTACAGGGGTGCGGTCAAAAAATCGCGATGCTAAAGATGTAACATGGGCAAATAAATCCTCTCTTACTGAAGCGGTAATCTCTTGTCCAATTTTTTGTACTAAGTATCCTTGCACCGAAGCAAACATCAAGCGGATAACCACGGTACCTAATAATAAGCCAACTAAAATATTAATTCCTTGTGCTAAAGATACATCAGCTAAAAATGACCAGGTCGGCTCTTCTCTAAGTAAAGATACGGCTTGTCCGATAATTAGAGGTTGAATGGCACCAGCAATTGCTAAGGGTACTAATAAGGTTAGAGAAACTAATAGAGTTAATCGATTTTTGCCTAAATAAGGTAACAGTTTTACAAATAATCTCCAATCGTTTTCTGGATTTTTACTTTTCAAATACTTATTCATCTATCTGTTGCTAAATGTTTTCTCCAATACTGATTGGTTGCTAATTATTACCATTATCAAGATTGTCTTGATTTCGAGCTTGTTTTAAAGTTTGCATAAAGCTTAAGAAATTGTTTCCAAGATTTGATAAAAGTACTGTATATTTGCTGATTTTTTTTGTATCTTATTAACATATGAGACAAAAATAGACTGTAATAATACTCTTGATTACGTATATCTACTGATTCTTGTTCAAGTCATAAGATTCACTATGTTTAAAAAACTCCAAAATTTATTTGATGATCCTGTAATTCCAGGGACTCCTACTAATCCTAATTACCAGTCTGAATTTAATGCCTCAGTAGAATTGGCTGATTCTTTAGGTCAAAAAGGAGAAACTGAAGCAGGGATTAATTTATACCGAGATGAGATAAAAAAGAAGTCCCATACAGAGGACATCAAACTCAAAATGGCTCAATTACTGCAACAGCAAAAAAACATCAGTGAATCTTATCAAAAACTAGCAGTAGCTTTCAAGGAACAAGGAAATACGGACAAAGCAGCAGAATACTATCGCCAAGCAATTATAACTAAAAGTTTGATTGGTAGTAACACCACTGATAAGGATACTGCAAAGTCCAACTCCTCAAATATAACTAGTTCCTCTAGTATAGATGACCTGTCTGCCACTGCTTTTTCCTTTGTCCCCCTATTAGCATCTACTTCAAAATCAATAGATCTCCCCGAAAAAAACTTACAAAATCAAACTTTATCTCATCAACCATCCCCTACTTTGGTATTAAATCCCCAAGGAGAAAATATTCAACCTCCCAACGATAGTAATCTTACTTGGGAAACGATCCAATTATATGCAGAACAGGCTTTAGATGGGTACGATAATGGTCAATGGCAAGCAACAGTGGAAGCTTGCCAAAAAATTCTCAAACTTGCCCCAGAAATGGCAGAGGCTCATAAAATTCTGGGTAATGCTCTACAGAGAATGGGAGATACTGCCAAGGCAATGGATTGTTATGCCAAAGCTCTGAAAATTCAGCCAGATTTGGCTATTGTCTACGGGGGGATTGGGAAACTTTATTACCAACAGCAAAAATGGCTAAAAGCTAAAGAGTACTATCAAAAAGCAACAATTATTAATCCTCGATATCCTGAAGCTTATCTCAATTTAGCCTATGTATGGCAACAGCTAGACCAACCAGAAAAAGCTGAATTTTGTCAAAAGCGTGCTGCTAACATTGAAAAAGAACTATCTTCTGATTCTATGTCTCCTGACTCTGAGAATAGAGCCCTTCCTAGTTCGACTCAAGCGGGAGAAGCAATATTAACCTACTATAGGTTGGCACAGAACCTAGAGCAAAATCAAAAGTGGCGAGAAGCAGCCATACACTATCGCAAAGCCGTAGAACTAAATAATATTTATCTTAATTCTGGGAGCCAGAGTCAGCTAAAAGGTGCTTTGACTAAGTTTTCGGGTCAGACGAGTACTCGGCAAAGCCAACTAGAAAGAGCGATCAAGCATTACGCTCAACAAGCAAAACTCACACCCCGTTCCGCGCAAATTCAATTCGACTTGGCTAATTTATACGTCAAAAATCAGCAGTTAGAAGAGGCGATCGCAGCCTATAAACAAGCGATTAAAAT
>JASJDB010000027.1 GCA_030065315.1 Xenococcaceae cyanobacterium MO_167.B52
GCCCTTCTTCGGCAACAATTGTTTCAAATACTTTTCTGCCCTTTTCTCTCAACAGGGGTTCAGGAGAAGCATAAATCATCCCTACCCCATATTCTCCTGGTTTTGGTAGAGTAATGTTTTCCTCGGCAGCTACTTTTTTCAGGAATTTATGAGGAATCTGCATCAAAATACCAGCCCCGTCACCTGTATTTGTTTCAGCACCACAAGCACCACGGTGTTCGAGATTACACAAAATCGTCAAAGCCTGCTCTACAAGCTGGTGAGACTTCTGACCATTCATATGAACGATAAATCCCACACCGCAGGCATCGTGCTCGAAGCGAGGATCGTATAGACCCTGTTGGGCTGGATGTTGATGATGATTCATTTCAATAAACTAAATAATGTTGGCAAAAACAAATAGTAATGAAGTTTTATTGAAGCTACCGAAGTTTAATTCTGTTGGCTCTAGCTCTATGTGTTTATTTAATATTACTGATATAAGAGAATCTACCTAATTTTTTAAGGAAATGATCAGAATCAGATAAAAAAAATGGAAGGTAATTAAGTCTTTTTGTCAATCAGCAATAATACTTATTCAAGTTGATATAGTTTACCTAAATACGGTTTAATAAAATGTCAGATAATCAACAAATCTATTTACCCCCTATGGGTTGTGGAACTTGGGCGTGGGGAAATCGCTTACTATGGAATTATGATACGAGTATAGATCGTCAGCTACAAGAAGTATTTAACACTTGTGTCACTAATGGTGTGACTCTTTTCGATACAGGAGACTCCTATGGCACAGGAAAACTCAAAGGGCGGAGTGAAATACTATTAGGGAAATTTGATCGAGAATATCAGGGAGTTAACAAACATAATATCTGTCTGGCAACTAAACTTGCTCCCTATCCCTGGCGTTTAACCAGGGGGGCGATGGTAGCTGCGGGTAAAGCTTCGGCGGAAAGACTGGGCAGAAATATTGATTTGGTTCAAATGCATTGGTCAACTGCTAATTACTTCCCTCTCCAAGAATGGCAACTCTTAGATGGTTTAGGAGATTTATATGAAAAAGGTTTAGTAAAAGGAGTGGGTTTATCTAACTATGGGGCAAAAAGGCTCAAAAAAGTACATCAAAAATTCCAAGCCAGAGGAATTCCGATTAAAACCCTCCAAGTACAATACTCTCTCCTTTCGACCTATCCCGTAACTGAATTAGGAGTCAAAGAAGTTTGTGATGAATTAGGAATTAAACTTATTGCCTATAGTCCTCTGGCTTTGGGACTTTTAACAGGCAAATACTCGGAAAAAGGCAATCTTCCCTCTGGTTTACGGCGTTGGGTATGTAAACAAATCTTACCAGAATCGCGATCGCTTTTAGCAACTTTAGAAGCAATTGCTACTGCGAAAAATAAAACTATGGCGCAAGTAGCTCTCAACTGGTGTATCTGTAAAGGGACTATACCAATTCCTGGCGCAAAAAATCCCCAACAAGCTAAACAAAATATTGGTGCCTTGGGCTGGTATCTAGACAGTGGAGAAGTTATGGAATTAGATAAAGCTGCTGCTGAGGTTAAGAAACCAATGGTACAAAATATATTTCAGAGTAAATAACAGCATAAGGTATTTCAGGAGTTAATTATGACTTGTCTTGAACCTTGAACCAAAGGCAATAATGCTCCTATTTGTTCTGTACCATTAACTCCCAAATCGCTATGACAGAGAATGACTTTTTCTGTTACTCGACCCAATAAATCTCGAATAATTCTTGCCAAACGCTGTTGCTCCATTTCATATTCATCTTCAGCCATCCAAGTTTTCCCCGACCATTCTTTGAGGAATAATGGTGCAGCAAACAGGGTTGCAGCACCCCCTTTTGACCAGAGATGAGAACCTGCATCGAGCCAAAACTGCCAAGGATGGGAGGTTTTTAGAGAGCGATATTGAAAGATAGTCGCTAGAGATATCGCCCCTTGTTTGGGGGGAAACTGACGCTGAGGAAGAGGATTAGCGGTAATTGTCCCCCGACGCAATAACTGGATAAATTGAGCCACACTCACAGCCTGGGTTTGAAAACTCGGTTCAGTTTGTTTGAGTCTGCGGTCTACTTCCCAGTAATGTTGAGCAGTTTCTATCAGTTCTCGCAAACTCGATAAACGAGCATAACTATAGTGGTTATTTTTGTTTAAAAAATGCTCAATTCCCTGATGTAAAAACATGGTGGGAGTGATAAAACATTGTTTGTGTTGTTGTAGTCGAATGTTATTGATCCATTCTATTATCTGTTGATAAGCATTAGTAGCTTGATGTCCTAGTCTGTCCCATCGAGGAAAGGACTCTATGGGTAAAAGATCTGGTTGTTCTGGATTGACATTGTAGCAATAGTCGGCTAGTAACCCAGCTCTTACAGGATCGATTTGAGGTACTAATTTTTCTCCTAGAGGTTTTTGACTCAAAATAGTTAGCATTTCCGCAATAGAATCTCGGTCTAACAGCCTGCCAATACCTGGATATACTAAAGCCATTAGAGTTAGTAAGGCTCTTACTAGAGGGGAACTTATCAGAGGACGTTGTTCGTTAACTGGCTCAATGGGAATGCCACTAGCAGATAAGATTTCGATTAGGGTATAACGAGCAATTTCATCTAAACCAGGGGCGATAATTGCAATGTCTTCTGGCTGTACCTGCTGATTTTTTACGATCTGGATAATGTAGGCTGCGGTTTCTCGCAACAATTCCGCGCGGGAAATGGTTTGAATCGATTCAATACAAGAGGGAATATCTGCACCATAAGCAGTTTCAGTAATTAACTGTATGATATTTGCTACTGATTCCGTGGTGATTAAGCTATTAGAGGATACAGATAAAGTTTTTACTAGGCAGCGATTTTGTAACTCTTGCCAATAGTGGGGATCGGCATTTAATCCCAGCCTGATTTTACCTTCTGGATTGTAGGTGAAAACTGCTTCTGCACCTTGCTCTAATAGTACCTCAATTAGGTTTTTGGCGATCGCAGGATAATCATCTGTATCATCAGCAAACACCGCAGGATAGCGACGAATTAAATGATATTGATATTGAGTATTGGGCAATAAATAACGCCAATAAAGGTCATATATCAGACCATAACTTAACAATCCTCTGGCTAATGCCCAATCACGCCATTGTAAAATTAATTCGCCTCTGAGGGAATGTCGTTTTGCTCCATCTTCTGTCAGGTTGCTGATTCCTTGCTCTAAAATAACGGGTATATCTTCCGCTCTAATACAACTAGCCCCTGCTAACTGTAATAAATCTAGGGTTTCTCTTACTACCTGATACTCTTTTGTGGTTTCAATTAAACTTCCCCATTGAGGATGTTCCCGCCACAATTGAGTTGCCAATTCTTGTTCAGTTTCGGGGCGTAATCTCAGGGGAAATTGGGGTTTAATTTTTAATTGTTCAAAAATCAGGGGCCAAAATAACTCTACTTCATCACTAACGAATCCCACAGGAGTTTTACAAACTACAGGGTAAGTGCCTTCTACTGCTGCGGATAAAAGATTACTTAATTCTCTGCGATTGTGATTATTAGCAGCTAAAACTAGTACAGTGGCGGATAAGTTTTGTTGGGGAAATGTTTTACTAGATGTAGTTAATCTTTTTCTCACCCATTGACTAAACTCTGTGACTAAACGAGAAGTTTTGCCACTTTTGGTAGTTCCTGTAATCCAGATTGCCATAGAGCAAATTTAGTTAACACTATACTTTCTATTCCTGAATTTAACTTCTTTCAGGTAGCTTTTTTAGTTATGGTATAGACATTTAGGGGGTATTTTGATTTAAACTGTGAAATGGTTAATTTTATTTGGACATAACAATAGGAATGGATATAGGGCAAAAAGTTAAAGTTTACCGCATAAGAGATGTAGTGTCTAGTAACACTGCCAAAAAATTAGGCAAAGTTGGTACAGTAAAAGAATATAAAATGACTGATGGTAGTGGGGTTGGAGTCGTAGTTCAATTCGACGACAATTCTGCTACTTGGTTTTTTGAAGATGAAATTCAACCCGTAGATTAAAAATAATTCAGGCAAGAGAACTTCAGAATAATAGCAAAAAATTTATTATGTCCTCCATCGTTACTTTTTTGGGTAAAGGCGGTACAGGTCGTACTACAATTGCGATCGCTGCTGCAAGAAAATTGGCTGCAAGAGGAACCAGAGTTCTCTTTGTGGGGCAAGACCCTAGCCCAGTTTATAATATGGCTCTAGGTCTTGAGGTGACAAGTATGCCTCAAGAAATTGCAGCCAACCTTTCAGTAGTACAAATACAGCCAACAGCACTACTGGAACAAAGCTGGGAACAAGCCAAAGAACTAGAACAGCAATACTTAAGATCGCCCATCCTCAAAAATGTCTATGGTCAGGAATTGGCTATTCTACCAGGAATGGATGAAGCTCTTGCCCTTAACTTGCTTCGAGAATACTATCAAAGTCAAAAATATGACGCGATCATTTATGATGGCTCAGGAGATATCAATACCCTCAGAATGTTTGGGATGCCAGAAACTCTGAGTTGGTATATTCGTCGCTTCCAGGGAGTATTTCAAGAATCAGATATTGTGAAAGCACTTTCTCCCTTTGTGCAACCCGTTACCAGTGCCATACTCAACGTATCTTTGACGGGAGATAATATTACCTCACAAGAAACGCAACAAGCCAGCCAAATGCTAGATCAGGGAAAAAAAGCTCTATCAGACCCCAAAAGAGTCATTTCCTATCTAGTAACCACCTCAGACCCCACCGCCATTGCTACAGCCCAATATCTTTGGGGTAGCGCGCAACAAATTGGGCTAACAGTAGGAGGAGTTTTAGTTAATCAGGGACAGTTAGCAGATGAAGTGAGTCACCAGTTTAATCCTCTTCCCGTTACATCCCTTCCCAGAAAAGACTCTCAAAATGAAGAAATCCTGATCGATGCCTTACCCAATTTCCAAGACATAACAGGCATTCCTCAGCCAACCACCATTGACATAGGAAATAAAAAAATCAAAGTATTTTTACCAGGATTTACCAAACAACAGGTCAAACTCACTCAATACGGTGCAGATATCACCATTGAAGCAGGACAACAAAGACGGAATATTACCCTACCTCCCCAGTGGAGTGGTCGCTCCGTCACAGGAGCAAAATTTAATAACAGCTATTTAGAACTAACTATTGGTTAGGGGTTAGTGGTTCATCGTTAGTTGATAGTTAATCGTTCATGGTTGATTGTTAATTGTTGATTTTTACTAATCATTGGTGAATTACCTGCTGCTGAATACTTCCTAAGCTTTCTCAAGAAGTATAAATGCTAAATGTCCTAAAGGATACCCGCGACCCATTTTAAATGTTAAATGTTAAATGAAATGACAGACAAAGTAACAGCAACAAATACCGAAGAAAAAGGCTCTAAAGCTCGCCAAATGTTGGGCATGAAAGGGGCAGCCTCCGAAGAAACCAATATCTGGAAAATTCGCCTGCAACTGATGAAGCCTATTACCTGGATACCTCTAATTTGGGGTGTGGTATGTGGTGCAGCTTCTTCTGGTAACTATACCTGGTCAGTAGAAAATTTCTTCATGGCAGCAGCTTGTATGCTCCTTTCTGGTCCTTTGATGACAGGATATACCCAAACTCTCAATGACTTCTATGACCGAGAAATAGATGCCATAAACGAACCTTACCGCCCGATTCCTTCTGGGGCTATTTCCATTCCTCAAGTAGTAACACAAATTTTAGTATTACTCTTTGCTGGAATTGGTCTATCCTATCTCCTCGATCTTTGGGCTGGTCATGAATTTCCCATCATGCTGTGTCTAACCCTTGGTGGTTCATTTATTTCCTATATTTACTCTGCACCACCCCTTAAACTTAAACAAAATGGCTGGTTGGGTAACTATGCCTTGGGTTCTAGCTACATTGCCCTTCCCTGGTGGGCTGGTCATGCTTTATTTGGTGAGCTTAACTGGACAATCGTAATTTTGACTCTTATTTATAGTTTTGCTGGATTAGGCATTGCTGTGGTGAATGACTTCAAAAGTGTTGAAGGCGATCGCACTTTAGGTTTAAAATCTTTACCAGTTATGTTTGGGATTACTACAGCAGCTTGGATTTGTGTCATCATGATCGATACTTTTCAAGCAGGGATAGCTGGTTATCTAATCTTTATTCACGAAAATCTCTACGCTAGTATTTTGTTACTTCTAGTCATTCCTCAAATCGTGTTTCAAGATATGTATTTTCTCCGTGACCCCTTAGAAAATGATGTTAAATATCAAGCCAGCGCCCAACCTTTCTTAGTAATTGGTATGTTAATTGCTGGTTTAGCATTAGGACACGCAGGAGTTTAAACTGAGGAAAAGAGTTCTGGCAGCATATTGCCATCTTGGATCGAAGTGATGAAAGTATGATGCACTGCCAAAATATCTATTTCGTCTCTGATTTGTAGTAGTACGTCAAGATTGTTTTGATGGATAAGTGTCATTAAAATTTCTCCCTTGTCTGCCTTTTCTCCTTGTCTCCCTTGTCTTGTCTGAACCCATCATTTCAAAATTGACAGAACAGTAGTACGGTCACTATCAAAGTCCGTTCTGAAGCTTAAATCTATGCCAAAAGAATCGATTACTTCCTGACTATTTTTGGGAAGAGCTAGAGTACTATTGAGAATTAAAACCCAAAATCCTGGAATCGCTAAAGTAATACGAATTAATTTCTGATAGATTGGGGACATCATCAAAATAGCTTTTGAATTTGCCACTGTTCAAAAAATAGATCGTTCATCGTTCATTGAGTGTACCGTATACCTGTGAGAAACGCTATATTAATTGTTTTTTTCTTCAACTTATTTTTGAAAACTGGTATTAAAATCAAAAACTATTTTATCTTTAAGCAATTACAATTTCATCAAAACTAGTAACTATAGAATGTTGGAGATTCGGTTCGGGCAGACTTTTTCTAGCCAACAAAATAGTATTGTATCCTACTACTTTAGCTGCATCTAACTCAGTGCTTACATCAGATAAAAATAGAATATTTTGAGGATTAAGATTTATTTTTTGAGCAATTTTATTATAAGAATTTGCTTGTTTTTTACTACCAATTTTAGTATCAAAATATCCTTGAAATAAAGTAGTTAAATCTCCATATTGGCTGTACCCAAAAAGTAACTTTTGTGCTTTTACTGAACCAGAAGAAAAAACATATAATTTAATCCCTTGTTTAAACCATTGTTGCAGATTGCGGTAAGCATCTTCATATAAATGACCTTGAAATTCATGGTTTTGAAAGCCGTATTCCCAAATAAAGCCTTGTAGGGTCTTAAGAGGCGTAATTTTTTTATCTTCTCTAATCCAAGTTAACAAAGTTTCTATTACCTTTTCAAGACTAGCATTAGGTTGCTCTATTTCTTGGCGAACTTCAGCAATAATAGATGCTATTTCAGACTCTTGATGATGGTTTTGAATATACTCAGGCAACGCTTTAGTAGAATAGGGAAAAAGAACTTGATGAACAAAATCAATAGAAGAAGTAGTCCCTTCAATATCTGTTAAAATTGCCTGAATTTTCATTGTTTTTTCGCAGATAATAACATTCGGTGCAATTCACAATCTAACAAAAATTCGATCCCTTCTAAATGCCGTTTTGCTTCTTTAATATCTTTGCCCCAAGCATATAAACCATGTCCTCTCACCAGGAAACCATAATTAAACTCTGTTTCATCCCAGCGGGTTGTTAAATTTTCTGATAACAAATTCATATTTTGACTGTTATCGAGTATTGGTAAATAAACCTCAGTATCATGATGGGTAATACCTTGGAGAGCTTTTTGCATTTCATAACCCTGAAAAGTGACTAAGTCTTGTTCCCCAAAGTGAGAGGACAAAACAGTATTAGATAGAGTGTGGATGTGCAGTACTGCACCAATATCGGAATCTAAAGTGTATAGAGTGGTATGCAATAAAGTTTCAGCAGAAGGCTTTTTAGTTCCAGAAACGACCTTTCCCTGAAAATCTACGACCAAAAAGTCAGTTATTTGGATGGTAGTTTTATCGATTCCCGAAGCAGTAATGGCACAAAAGTCAGATTCAACTCTAACAGAAAAATTGCCCCCTGTAGCAGGACACCAGCCACGATTTGCGATCGCAATAACTATTTGTTGTAACTCTTTAATCTTAGGATTTTCTTCCATCTTATGCCGAGAGTGTCATTTTTTACCAAGCAGGATCGTCGTACAAATTTATAGTTAGCTCTGATTTTCCCCCAGGAACAGAACTAATACAAGCACGAATAGCAGTACCGTCATCCAACTCAACTTCACAAGCATGACAAGAACCCATTAAGCATCCTGTGGGAATAAACACACCTGCTCTTGCTGCTACTTCTAAAAGTGCTTCTCCTGGTTCGGCTTCTATGACAACATTATCGGGCAAAAAACGCACTTTAATACCCATCAAAGTTTAATTCAACTCCAGATATTACTAATGATAATAGTCGGACATAATAGATTTGAGATCGAGATGTTTGGCAATTACATCTGCTAAGGAATTTAAGGTTACTTCTCTTTGTTCTCGATAATTAGAAATCCCTGTTGCTAGAGAAGACATACCCCGTTGTTTTCGCAATTGGTTTAACCAAGAACGTCGCCACGGACCATTATCAAACAGACCATGAAGATAACAACCCCAAATTGATTTACTCTCATCTACTAAACCCAAATTGGGGTCATCAAAGATTGGCTCATATTTATGTTGGATGTCCTGCGCTTTTTGAGGGATACGGGTACGACCTTGATGAATCTCGTACCCATCAACTGGTAAACCAGCTTGGGGGTAATGGGAAAATACTTGTCTTTGGCGAGCAATTTTGTTGTTAGAAAGGATGGTTGTGACTGGCAATAATCCTAATCCCCGATAATCCCCTGGCTCCCCTTCAAAACCTTCTGGATCGATAATCCGTTGACCTAACATTTGAAATCCACCGCAAATACCAATTACAGTTCCCCCTGCTGTTGCGTAGTCTTGGATTTGTTTTGCCATACCACTTCTTTCCATTGTCAGTAGATCAGAAATAGTGGTTTTAGAACCAGGTATAATTACTGCATCAGGATGTCCTAGAGAATCTGTGACCGAAAGATAGTTGACTGATATAGTAGATTCGGCTTCTAGAGGGTCAAAATCAGTAAAGTTAGAAATTCTAGGCAGACGAATCACAGTGATGTTTAAATCGGGATTTTTAGGAAATGCTTTACGCTCCAATAAATCCAGAGAATCTTCTGAAGGCAGGTCATTTTCGATCCAGGGAATAACCCCTAAAACAGGAATCCCTGTCCGCTTCTCTAGCCACTCAATCCCTGATTCTAGTAACTCTTTATGTCCCCGAAATTTATTAATAACAATCCCTTGTATTAAGGATCTCTCACTGGGTTCTAATAGCTCTAAAGTGCCCACTATATGAGCAAAAACCCCTCCTCGTTCAATATCCGCTACCAAAATAGTTGCTGCATTAAGGTGCTTGGCAACACGCATATTGGTTAAATCTCGATGTTTGAGATTGATTTCTGCGGGACTTCCTGCTCCCTCACAAATAATGAGGTCAAATTCCAGCGATAGGCGATAAAGAGCATCTTGGATTGCTTCCCAACCCAAGTCTAAATACTTTTCGTAATACTCTGTAGCTGATACCGTACCAACAGCCTTCCCCTTGATTATCACTTGGGAGGTCATATTACCCATGGGTTTGAGCAAAATCGGATTCATTTCCACTCTGGGAATGATTCCTGCTGCCCAAGCCTGTACTGCTTGAGCGTATCCAATTTCTCCTCCCGTAGCTGTAACATAGGCATTTAAAGCCATATTCTGTCCCTTGAAGGGAGCTACGCGCCAGCCGTGCCTAGCTAAAGTTCGACACAAAGCAGCGGTCAGGAACGATTTTCCTGCATGGGAGGTTGTCCCTACCACCATAATCGCTTTCATTAATTAGTCCTTTGCTGGAGTATATTCACCTTTATAGCAACTAGAGTGTAACTCTTTACAAGAATAAGATACCTCTCAAGAATATATATATCTTTAAAATGACCATTGTAACCAACGATTTAACCAATTGGAGATCTGATCTTTGAGGGAAGGTCGAGGAAATTCATCTTGCTGTTGCCATTTTTCAATATTTTGTCTGCCCAAAGGGGTGAGACGAAAACTATCTGTAAGTCTCTGTCCATCTACTTCTCGACGTAATACACCTACTTTGAGTAACCACATTAAATAGGATTCTGCTTCGGTTTCTGCGATCGCTTTTTTAGTGTAATTTTTCTCAATACCGCTGGTAGCTGCAATATCTTGTAAAGAAATACTGCGATCACGCATTTGAGTAAATAAGTTTAGTTTAAAAGGAGAACACCATAAAGCCCGATCTGCCCTCTTAAGAGTGTTGGCAGGATAATTAATTGATTTAATAATTACTTTGGAAGTCATTGGCTAAAATCTAGGAGTATTATAAGAATCTCAGGATCATGAGAAAATTTATTTTCCTCTTCTTGGTTATTTTTAAACTAACTTTAACTAAGAGCTTTTAGCAATTAGCTAGTCACAAGGCAATTTTGGATTTGAGAAAAAAATTTGATGCCACTAACTTCATCTTCTAATATTAATTCTATCATGGCAGGTTTTCAGGCTCTTTCTGACCCTCTGAGAATGAAAATTGTGACATCTCTACGAGAACGGGAGTTATGTGTTTGTGATTTATGTGAACTATTGGAAGTTAATCAATCAAAACTATCATTTCATCTCAAAACTCTCAAACAAGCTGGTTTGATTATCCCTCGTCAATCAGGGCGTTGGATATACTATCGTCTCAATTTAGTTCAATTTGCTTTGCTAGAAGAGTATTTAGCGGAAATTTGCACTACTAAGATAGTGATGCGTCAGTCCTGTGACTAGTTGTAGAGACTGGGGAGATGGGGAGAGGGAGGAGATTGGGAAGATAAGGGGGACAAGGAAGACAAGGGCAACCATCAACGATGAACAATCAAACTTTTGATGCAAATATTACATCAAATCCATCCTGTATATTGATATTTTTGTATTTTCTGTAACTAAATATACAAAATATATCGGTTTTCACTAATTAAATAAATTACGAGATATATCTACATACTTATGTAAAGTTTGTTTATTTCTAATACAGTTAATTTACGGAAGAAACAATAACGAGTCAGTTTGCTCCTCGTTCCTTTTTCAAAGAGCTTAGTCAGTAGTAATTATTGAGATTTAAGAATATAGGAGGAAAATTTTAAAGATGGTAAATAAAGCACCAGCTAAGTTAAATAAATTTGAAAAGTTTAAAGCGGAAAAAGATGGCTTGGCAGTTAAGGATGAAATTGAAAAATTTGCCCAGCAGGGTTGGGAAGCCATAGACAAAACTGATTTAGAACATAGATTGAAATGGCTAGGGATATTTTATCGCCCTGTAACCCCAGGAAAGTTCATGTTACGAATGCGAACTCCCAGCGGTATTGTCACCAGTGAACAGATGCAAACTTATGCCACAATAGTTCAGAAATACGGAGAAGATGGTAGCGCGGATATTACTACCAGACAAAATATTCAGTTACGGGGGGTTCGATTAGAAGATATCCCTGATATTTTTCGTCAATTTGATACGGTAGGCTTAACCTCCATTCAGTCGGGAATGGATAATGTGCGGAATATAACTGGCTCTCCTATGGCGGGAATTGATGCCGATGAAATCATTGATACTCGTGAGTTAGTCCAAAAAGTCCAAGACATGATTACCAATGAAGGAAAAGGTAACTATGACTTTACCAATTTACCCCGTAAGTTTAATATCGCCCTGGAAGGAGGTAGGGATAACTCAGTTCATGCGGAAATTAATGATATTGCCTTTGTTCCTGCTTTCAAAGAGGGGGAATTAGGGTTTAATGTCTTGGTTGGAGGCTTTTTCTCCGCAAAGCGTGCCGAAGCTGCTATTCCTCTTAATGCTTGGGTACCTCCCAATGAAGATGTAGTGGAAATATCCAGAGCTATTTTAACTGTGTTTCGCGATCATGGATCGAGAGCCAATCGCCACAAATCCCGTTTAATGTGGTTAATTGATGAACTAGGATTAGAACAATTCCGTTCTCTAGTAGAAGCAGAATTTGGGAAAACTCTAATTTCTGCTGCGGAAAAAGATGAACTAGATTGGGAAAAACGAGATCATTTAGGAGTATTTAAACAAAAGCAATCAGGATTAAATTATGTAGGAATGCACGTTCCCACAGGAAGACTTTTTGCTCAAGATATGTTTGATCTTGCTAGAATGGCGGAGGTTTATGGTAGTGGTGAAATCCGTTTAACTGTCGAGCAAAACGTAATTATTCCTAACATTAGTGATGAAAATTTGGAGGAATTTTTAGCAGAACCTTTACTACAAAAATTTGTCCTTGAACCTGCAACTTTAGAAAGGTCTTTAGTATCCTGTACAGGAGCCCAATTCTGTAATTTTGCTTTAGTAGAAACGAAAAATCGAGGTTTACAATTAGCCAGAGAATTAGATGCAGAATTAAATATCCCCAACAAAGTTAGAATTCATTGGACTGGTTGTCCCAATTCCTGTGGTCAGGTTCAAGTAGCAGATATTGGCTTTATGGGTACAAAAGTTCGTAAAGATGGTAAGACTGTCGAGGGAGTAAATTTGTTTATGGGGGGTAAAGTGGGTAAGGAAGCCAAGCTAGGAGATGTGACTCAAAAAGGTATTCCCTGCGAAGACCTCAAGCCAATACTCAAAGAACTTCTAATCAAAGAGTTTGGTGCAACTGTCAAATAAGTCAAATAAGCTGTCATCTATTTAACAAAAGCTTTAAGGTTAAAGCTTTATGATGATCTAAAAGCAACAGAATAAGCCAGAGCAAAAGATTAATTTCTAATAGCAAGATATGGGGAAGGTCAAACCTATCAAACCCTAATTAGGGATTAATTTTTTTAAAAAAATTTAAACGTTTGACTTAAGATGTTAATCAGGATTAAGAACTTAATTATAGTTTTTAATCCTTTTTTTTGTGTTGATACTCATACTAAATCCGCTTACCAAAGTATACTTTTAATTTAAAGCATAAAATTAGCTTAAACCCTTCTGAATTCTGAATTCTGAATTCTGAATTCTGAATTCTGACTTCTGACTTCTCGCAAATTTAAAGTGTTGTATCTAAACAAGATTTAGTATCATGCCTATAAGTGCTGTATAAAATTCTACAAAACTTCTAGTTAAAATCCAGTACAAGCAATAGTTTTTTGATTTGACAATGAATTTTAATGCGACAAAAGTATTTTTACGATGCACTTTTTTCATTATTTTTCGCCAATCCCAGGTTTTTTGTAACGAAATATACTAAAATCCCCACTTAATAATGTGAATCTATATCTTCAGTAACTCATAAAATTCAACAACAACACTGCTTAATCTTTTAGCTGTAAAAATCTCTAGTAATTTCTAAATAAACTAAGCAAGAAAAACTTGCTCAGTCCCTCAAAAATCTATTTAGAGAGATAACAGAATAATTGTTTCCCAGTCGAGAAAGTAGATGATTATAAATTTTAAATTTGAGTGTTGTATATTCAGTTTTGAAGGAAGGTAAAAATGTTAGGAGAAATGTGGCAATTCAAGGGTAGGTATAAAATCCTGCACATGACCTGGTTTGCATTCTTCTTATCTTTTGTGGTTTGGTTTAACCTAGCTCCTCTAGCCACAACAGTAAGAGCAGATTTAGGGCTAGAATTAAGCCAAATTAGAACTATTGCTATCTGTAACGTAGCTCTTACAGTTCCAGCAAGGATTATTATTGGGATGCTTTTGGATAGATTTGGTCCTCGCCTTACTTATTCAATTCTTCTGATGTATGCAGCTATTCCCTGTATTATGTTTGCTTCGGCTCAGAACTTCAGTCAGCTTGTAATATCTCGCTTACTACTGAGTATTGTCGGTGCTGGTTTTGTAATTGGTATCCGTATGGTAGCTGAGTGGTTTCCTCCCAAAGAAATTGGTCTAGCAGAAGGTATTTATGGTGGTTGGGGTAACTTCGGCTCCGCATTTTCTGCTTTTACTCTAGCAACAGTGGGTGCTTGGCTATCTTTTGGGGCAGTAAACCCAGTCACAGGGGAAGCCATGATTAACTGGCGTGCTTGTATTGCTGGTACGGGAATTATTGCTGCCATCTATGGTGTTATCTATTACTTAAATGTTCAAGATACTCCTCCAGGGAAAGTTTATCACCGTCCTCGCAGTGCTAGAGGTTTGGAAGTCACTACCAAGAGAGACTTCTGGTTCTTAATGCTGATGAATCTGCCTCTTACTGGAATTTTAATGGTACTCGCTTGGCGTTTAACAAAAGTCAAATTCTACAGCGTTGGCACAATGTATATTGTCTGGGCAGTATTAGCTGGTTTGTATCTCTTCCAAGCTTATAACTGTTGGACTGTTAACAAAGACTTATTGAGTGGTAATAAACGTTATCCTGCTGAAGATCGATACAATTTTTCTCAAGTCGCAATTTTAGAACTAACTTATATTGTCAACTTTGGTTCTGAGTTGGCAGTGGTATCTATGCTACCTGCATTTTTTGAAGGGACTTTTGCCCTAACCAAAGCTCAAGCAGGAATGATTGCTGCTAGTTATGCCTTTATGAACTTGGCTGCTCGTCCTGGTGGTGGTTTGATTTCTGACAAACTAGGTAGCCGTAAAGTAACTATGGGAGTACTTACAGGCTGCATGGGTATTGGTTACCTACTACTAAGTACTGTTAATAGTAACTGGTTTTTACCTGCTGCTGTCGTCTTGACTATGTGTTGTTCTTTCTTTGTTCAGGCTGGAGAAGGATCAACTTTCGCTATTGTCCCTTTAATCAAACGTCGCATCACAGGACAAGTTGCTGGTAATGTGGGAGCTTACGGCAACGTTGGTGCAGTAGCTTATCTCACTATCTTTAGTTTACTTCCTGGCTGGCTCGGTGGTGGTGCTGAACCTTCTGCTGCAATCATTGCTCAAGCTAATAGCGTTTTCTTCCAAATTATGGGGGTTGCTGCTCTGGTTGTGGCATTCCTTTGTTTCTTCGTCCTCAAAGAACCAAAAGGCTCTTTTGCTGATGCTCATGAAGGGGAATCGGACAATATGTCTGTTCCTCCTATTATGGAAACAGAAATAAATATTTGATTTTCTGGTAGGGTGGGCATTGCCCACCTTACTACATTGGTAAACAATCACCTTAATAAGCAGTCAAAAAAAACAAGAAAGAATAAAATAGTTCTTACTAAACAAAAGATTCTCAATATATTTACTAAACTCAACATATATAGCCAATTATCATTGTATAAAATCTATACTCAAGCAAAAATTCGGAAGGAGTAATTATGAACAAGCCTACTAAAACCCTTTGTCCTTATTGCGGTGTTGGTTGTGGCTTAGAAGTATTACCACCTGCCCAACCAGGGAAACCTACAAATCGAGATAGTAAAGGTAATCCTTTATGGCAAGTACGAGGAGATCGCGCTCATCCCTCTAGTAAGGGTAAAGTATGTGTTAAGGGTGGCACAATAGGGGAATCTTTAGATCAAGATCGTCTTAAATATCCCATGATGCGGGACTCTTTGGATCAACCTTTTAGCCGAGTCAGTTGGGATGAAGCTTTTAGTATCATTGTTAAGCGCATTCAAAAAGTTAGAGAGACTTTGGGTGCAGATGGGATATGTATGTATGGTTCAGGTCAGTTTCAAACCGAAGATTACTACATTGCCCAAAAATTACTCAAGGGTTGCTTAGGTACTAACAATTTTGATGCCAACTCCCGTCTCTGTATGTCCTCGGCAGTATCAGGATATATCCAAAGTTTTGGCTCCGATGGTCCTCCCCCTTGCTACGATGATCTAGAATTGACCGATTGCGCCTTTTTAATCGGCACTAATACTGCGGAATGTCATCCCATTGTTTTTAATCGTTTGCGAGTACACCACAAAAAAAATCGCAAGGTAAAAATGATTGTGGTTGACCCCAGAAAGACTCAAACCGCAGCCCATGCAGATTTGCATTTAGCCATTAAACCAGGTACAGATATTGACTTGCTCAATGGCATAGCCCATCTGTTAATGAAATGGGGTGAACTAGATACCCTATTTATTGATGAATGTACCCAAGGGTTCACTCACTATGCAGAAGTAATTTCCCACTATCCCCCAGAACTAGTAGCACGCAAATGTGGTATTAGAATCGATCATCTTGAACAAGCTGCAAAATATTGGGCAGAATCAGAAAGAGTACTTTCTCTATGGTCAATGGGGATTAACCAATCTTCTGAAGGTACAGCTAAAGTGCGGACTCTGATTAATCTGCACCTAATGACTGGGACAATTGGTCAACCAGGTAGTGGTCCTTTTTCTCTGACGGGACAACCCAATGCTATGGGAGGTAGGGAAGCAGGGGGACTATGCCATATTCTTCCTGGCTATCGGATAGTGAAAAATCCCCAACATCGAGCAGAAGTAGAAAAATTATGGAATATATCCCCAGGAAGTATTAACCCCCATCCTGGAAAAGATGCTTGGGCAATGATTACAGGATTGGAAACAGGAGAAGTAGGGCTGTTATGGATAGCTGCAACTAACCCCGCAGTGAGTATGCCCGACTTGAAACGTACCCAAAAAGCTTTACTCAAATCTCCTTTTACTATCTATCAAGATGCTTACTATCCCACAGAAACAGCTAACTATGCTCATTTAATCTTACCAGCAGCCCAGTGGGGAGAAAAAACAGGAGTAATGACTAATTCTGAGCGAGTTGTTACCCTTTGTTCTCAATTTCGCAATCCTCCTGGAGAAGCTAAACCAGATTGGGAAATTTTTGCCGAAGTTGGTCGCCGTCTTGGGTTTACTCAAGAATTCGATTTTGCTAACTCCGCAGCAGTCTATAACGAATTTATCCAACTTACTAAAGATCGACCCTGTGATGTTACTGGTTTAACTCATGGCAGATTGCGACAACAAGGAGCAATTCAATGGCCCTGTCCTCTAGAGATCTTGGAAGATATGGAAATTGATGCGATCACTGTTCAATGTGATACTCAAGGTAATATGGGCGAGAGTCAATCAGAAAAAGGGCAGTCAAACTTATTTTCCAACTTATTTAAAAGCAAAGAAGAAACTGTACCAGCTAAAAGACTTTACACTGACGGTACTTTTAATACTCCCGATGGACGCGCTAGATTTGCAGCATTCCACAGCAAAGGTTTAGCTGAACCACCTAATAATGAGTATCCTTTTGTCTTAACAGTGGGTCGTCTCTACGAACATTGGCATACCATGACCAGAACGGGAAGAATTGAAAAAATCATGAAAAAACAACCCCAGCCTTTTCTGGAAATTCATCCCAAAGATGCAGCAAAATTAGGCATAGAAGAAGGAGTTATGGTGGAAGTGCGATCCCCTCGTGGTATGGGTCGTTTTGCTGCTAAAATTACGAATGCGATTGCTCCTGGTACGGTTTTTGTCCCCATGCACTGGGGCGCATTATGGGCAGAAAATGCGGAAGCTAATGTTTTGACTCACTCAGAAGCTTGCCCCATATCCCTCGAACCAGAATTAAAAGCCTGCGCTGTAAAGTTAATTCCTGTTACTAACTTACAACCCACTAATAGGGAAACTGACCAGGAACAATTAATGTCTCAAGTGATTTCTTAAATCAGAATTTATAGCTCTCTAAAATAATATACGCACCTGCTTTATATATTTGCAGGTGCGTTATTTATAAGTCAGCCTTTTATAATGGTGGCTAACGGAATTTATACTTACCTAACTAAAGTAAGTTTAAGTTTTATATATTTGCTATAAGTTTAATTTAGCATTGGTGTATGATGATCTCTAAAATTTTAATATTTTCTTAAGAGTTACTACTTAGGTACTTGTGCTAAGGCTTTGCTGACAACTAGAGAATCTGCGGATGGTAGGTGGGCATTTTCACTGATATATCTTTTCCAAGCTTTAGTTCCTGGTTGTCCTGTAAAAATTTGCAACATAGGACGAGTTAAAGTATTGAGTTTAGTTCCTTTGCTGATCCAATAATCTATGTAAGGAAACATAGCTTGTACTACTTCATGACGAGTAGGCAGATGATAAGTTGCTCCATAAATATCCCGATCTACTGTGGCAAAAAGATAAGGATTATCATAAGCAGCCCTGCCAATCATTACTGCATCGGTATAATTAAGACATTCTGACACTTGTTCTAAAGTTTTAATACCGCCATTGATTTCGATAAACAGATGAGGAAAATCAGTTTTAAGACGATATACATCCTCATATCTCAGGGGTGGTACATTACGGTTTTCCTTGGGACTTAAGCCTTGTAACCAAGCTTTACGGGCGTGTACAGTAAAATATTTACAGCCAGCAGAAGCGACAATACGGACAAATTCTGCCATATCTTCATAAAGATCGCGATCATCGATTCCGATACGATGTTTTACAGTTACAGGAATAGTGACAACTTCCTGCATTGCTGTAACTGCCTCGGCGACTAATTCGGGTTGCGCCATCAAACAAGCACCAAAATTACCACTTTGCACTCTGGGACTGGGGCAGCCAATATTCAAATTTACGGCATCATAACCCCAATCCTCCCCTATTTTGGCACATTCAGCTAATTGTTTGGGATTATCTCCTCCTAACTGTAGTACTAAGGGCTTTTCTTCAGGAGAAAATCCCAGAAGTTTTTTGCGATCGCCATGTATAATAGCTTGGGTAGTGACCATCTCCGTATAGAGAAGAGTATTACGGGTGATTTGGCGCATAAAATAGCGAAAATGACGATCAGTGCGATCCATCATGGGTGCTATGCTGAGGGGATTATTAGTTACTAGATTTATCTGGGATTTAGTCTTAGTGCTGTTTAAAATCGAACCACCTGGAATTGGCATAACTTTTCTTTAACAATTGTATTTTTTCAGCTTTGTCGAACTGACGTTGATCAGAGTTTTGAGTACGCAATTCTTTATATTACTGGTATATTTCCTTTACTAGAATGATATTGAGAGGTGAATTTTGGGCTCTCAATCAAAGCTAGAACAATCGAGTCATGAAACCGATTAAGACATCAGGCATCATACTAGGAATGACATTGACAATAGGAGGACTATTAGTTTTAGTTCGACCCACACTAGCTATTCCTCCTATTGCACAACACCAAGCAGTTTCTACTCAAGAAAATGATGTGCAAAATTTGTACGAGCAAGGTGTAAACAAAATCGCCCTTGGTGACTACCAAGGGGCGATCTCTGACTTGGATCGAGTTATTGTTCTTAATCCTGAGTATGTTGAAGCCTATTGTAATCGAGGAATGGCACACATTGGCTTGGGTAATTCTAAAAAAGCGATCGCAGATTTTAATCTCGCACTCCAAATCTCCCCTGATCATGCTGATGCTTATAATAGACGAGGTGTCACTTTAGCACAACAAGGTAATCTTAACCAAGCTCTAGCAGATTTCGATCAAGCCATCTGGTTTGACTCTAATTTTGCTGATGCCTACTACAATCGAGGTAAAGCACGGACTGAATTAGGAAATTATCAAGGTGCCATCAGCGACTATGATGTAGCGATTAAACTCGATCCTAATCTGGCAGAAGCTTATGGGAATCGAGGATTTATTCAGGTTCAGTTAGGAAATAGCCAAGAAGGTTTAAAAGATTTGGAACAAGCAGCAAAAATTTTCTGGGATTCAGGAAATATAGCGGGATACCAACAAACTCTCACTTATATTCAAATGATTCAATTGCAGTTAAATTGATGGGGCTTAAGATAGGTAAAGAGAAAACTTCCTCAAAAATATATCCATCATCTCTAGTAAGTAGGGTTTTATTATGACCTTGCTATCTAGTAATAGAAGTTTAATTTTGTGTTTATTGTATCTTTTTAAGAGTTACTTACGTACGATAGTCATCTAGAAGAGAAAATAAATCTATGACTAGTACTTTGACAAGCTATTTTAATCAGTCTTTCTATCCCTTAATTATTATTTTTGCCTATCTTGTAATTCTGGTGATTGTTTCTGAAACACTAAATCGTTTTATTACTGACGATCCAGAATTAACTAGGAAAGTAGTCCATATTGGGAGTGGTAATGTAATTTTACTTGCTTGGTGGTTACAGATCCCTAGAAATATTATTGTCGCTGCTGCTGTAATAGCTTCTATAATTGCTCTAACTTCTTATTTTTTACCCATTCTTCCCAGTATTAACAGCGTAGGACGTAAAAGCTTGGGTACGCTATTTTATGCCATTAGTATCGGTATTTTAGCTCAAGTTTTTTGGCAGGACTATCCCCAATATACCGCGATTGGTATTCTAGTTATGGCATGGGGGGATGGTATGGCTGCAATTATTGGTCAACGTTTTGGCAGACATTCGTATAGGGTGTTTGATATTAGTAAGAGTTGGGAAGGCTCACTAGTAATGGCTGTTGCTACTTTTATAGTTACAAGTTTAATTTTGCTATCAACCCAAGGAAATATCCCACAAACCTATTTAATAGCAGCGATTGTCGCCATAATTGCTACAGCTTTGGAAGCTTTTTCTAAACTGGGAATTGATAATCTTACCGTTCCTTTAGGTAGTGCTAGCTTATGTTATTTTTGCAGTCAATTACTTTAAAGTATTCAAAAATCTTTTCAACTCAAACAACTATTCTTAACTCTCGAAATGAAGAATATAATACTAAATCCGCTTACCAAAGTATACTTTTAATTTAAAGCATAAAATTAGCTTAAACCCTGCTGACTTCTGACTTCTGATATCCGAAGGTGTTATCCGCAGGATTCCTAAAGGATACCGCTTCGCATATATCCTTTAGGAATCCTTTAGGACTTCTGACTTCTCGCAAATTTAAAGTGTTGTATCTAAACAGGATTTAGTATGATAAGTGTTTCGAGCCATATATCCCATCAGACGTAACCAGTGCCATTTTTATGCAAACCAACTTGATCTTTATAAAGTTCAGTTTTATCTAAACAGTAGTGAAATTGATGGCATCCTTAGGAATCCAATTGCCATGAAACCCACTAGGAATCCTCACAGGTAAGTGAATGGTAGCAATAGGTTCAGCTTCAAAATTAGCTGGGTCGAGAATGACTAAATCGCTCTTTTGCTTATTCTCGTCAAAGACTAGAGTCATGACATATCCATCTAATTCAGAGTCCCCATTTTTCTGGGGAACAAATACGGCTTCTCCTCCATAACAGCCTGGTTTAAAACGATGCACTTTGCTTGTCTGCTTACTGATATTGTATTGAATGATTTCAGGATAATAATTGGGGATTTTTTTCTGGGCAGTCAACTGTAAATCAATGTAAGGAGCATATCCAAACTGATATAAATTTCCTGTCTGTCTTAAATCAATGGTTGGCAAATCTACAAATCGATCATCTAAAGGTTGAGATTTAATCGTTTTAGTATCTGCATTGACTGTAAACCTATGTAAATGACCTTTGGTCGCCAGAATTGCCTCTAGAGTACTTTCTAATTTTATTTGAGGATAATAGACAAAATCAATCATAATTAGTCCCTTCTCCTCATAAGCATTCATAAAATGCCAGAGCCAAAAAGCATCAGTTTCAAGACTGACAGGACTTCGCGTCCAGTCGTGACGATCAACTAATATTATTTTAGTTCCGAGTTCTGGTTTCCAGACAAATGGAGAGCTACACTTCATTGCTCTTGACATCTCAAAAACTAGAGGAAAATGAAAGAAAATGACGTAATTTTCGGTGATTGCCATATCATGGAGCAAAGCTGGTTGAGGTAAATCGATGGGAAGTGTCCTGATAATTTCTCCTTGGCGGTTGGCAACATAATAGGTCAGATAAGGAGAATTAAGCAGAGAATAACGGAAAAAATGTAGTTCTCCTGTTTGCGGATCTAATTTGGGATGGGCGGACATCGATTGTTCGATACTTCCCTGAAAATCCCATTTTCCGACTGTCTCTAATTCAGGGGTAATCTGATAAGGTGATCCTGCTTCATACAACCCTAAAATAACCCCTCCATGAGCGAAAATATTGGTATTGGCATAATTGCGAAATTTCAATTCAGGAAGGGCTTTTCCTTCATAAAATTCATATTTCAATCCCCTTGTCCAAATGAAACGATTGCGATAGGAGACCTTAGAACCGTCAAAATAAAAGGCGTGAAGCATCCCATCCCCTTCTAGAGGATAATTATAAGAAGAAGGTTTAAATAAGGGATTGGGATCATTACGGATATAGATGCCTTCTAAGTCGGAGGGAATTACTCCCGTCACCTTTAAATTATCCAGATTGGTTTCATAAAAGACAGGCGCATTAATTCCTTTGAGAAAAATATTATCACTGGTCCAGCTTTTGTATTCCTTCCAAGTTTTATAGGCAGGGTGGGAATTGGCTCTTAAGCTCGGAGTGATTATAGAGGTAAGATTGCCTCATCAAATCGATTGGCATAGAACTGGTGCTACCAGCTTATGCTGAGAACAGCAGCCTGAGGCAAGTCAGTAGGACAACAAAATTAGTTTATAACGCTGTTAATAGT
>JASJDB010000028.1 GCA_030065315.1 Xenococcaceae cyanobacterium MO_167.B52
TTCACTTCCCAAACGCTGAAAAGATTGAGCCAATTCACAGCCAATAGGACCACCACCAATAACTGCTAGTCTAGGAGGGATTTCTGTAAGAGAAAAAACTGTTTCATTAGTTAAATATCCTACTGCTTCTAAGCCCTCTATTTTAGGTTTGACGGCTCTTGCTCCTGTGGCAATTACGGCTTTTTTAAATTTTAGGGTTTGTCCCTCTACGGTTAAAGTGTTGTTGCTAGTAAAACGCCCTTCCCCAAAGAATACGTCTACTCCAACTTTTTTGGCACTTACAGCAGAATCTACAGGACTAATTTTAGTTCTAACTTGACGCATTCTTTGCATTACTTTGGAGAAATCTACAGCAATGTCACCAGTAGCACTGACTCCAAAAGCCTTGGCATCCCTAATATTCGCTACCGCCCGACCTGAGCGAATCAGGCATTTTGAAGGGACACAGCCTACATTAAGACAGTCTCCTCCCATGAGATGCTTTTCTACTAGGGCAACTTTTAAACCTAATCCTAATCCTCCTGCACCTTTGGCAGTAACTAATCCTGCTGTCCCCGCACCAATTACGACTAAGTCGTAGATATCTGCTGGTGTGGGATTTGCCCAGTCTGAAGGGTGAACATTATCGAGTAATTCTTGATTGTATTGATCTAAAGGAGAAATAGTTGTAGCGTGATTTTGGATATTCATAATTTTTTGGTTGGTTAGTAGTTAGTGGTTAGTAGTTAGTGGTCATTGTTTACTGATAACTGATAACTGCACACTGCTCATATCCGCAGATGTTATCCGCATCCACAGGTGTGTACTTATCCGAAGGTGTCCTAAAGGATACCGCTGCCCCTTCGGGTAGAGCTACGCAAGCACATATACCCTTTAGGGTTAGGACTGCTCACTGTTTACTATGATTGATTCATCTAAAGCTTTGCGGGCAACTTTAGTAACGTATAAAGTAACTGCCACTGTAGCGATAAACCCGATGATGCGTATAGCCCAAGTAATCGTAGGGTTTGTCGGTTGCTCTGCACTGCCAATAGTAGCAATATTTCCAGCCAGAGAGCCAAGATAAACGTACATTACTGTGCCTGGAATCATTCCTACTGAACCAATGACATAATCTTTTAGCGAAACTCCTGTTACTCCTAAGCCATAATTGAGCAAATTGAAAGGAAAGATGGGAGATAAGCGAGTTAATAAAACAATTTTTAAGCCTTCTCTACCTACAGCCTGATCTATGGCAGCAAACTTTTCATTACCAGCAATTTTCTTCGATATCCAACCTCTGGCAAAATAACGCCCGACTAAAAAAGCACAAGTTGCACCGATAGTTGCCCCAATAAAAACATAAATTGAACCCTGAATAACTCCGAAGACAACACCTGCGCCTAGAGTTAAAATCGATCCAGGCAAAAATCCTACTGTAGCTACTATATAGATTATCATAAACGCGATCGCGCCTACTGCACCAAGACTATCCACCCATTGAAGGGCATTACGCAATATTTCTTGAGGATTAAATCCACTAGTGTTTACCACTTCTTGGGCTTGAACAGGAGCAGCAGCTAATAAGATTCCTGTTAATATTAATAAGCCCAACTTAAGGCTTTTATTCACTTTCATGGCTTAAGCTTAAATATTTGACTAAAATCTAACTTACAGATTCTAGATTCTCAAGCTTTACTGAAAACAAGCTTAAAATTTGATGCAATTATCCTTATAAGTTGGCTATTTAAATTTTTTATACTTTAAGACCTACTAAATTCAACTAATAAAAGCTTAACGCTACTGGAACTTACCAGTACGAGAGCTGCTATATTTTTCATTGAATATTAATTAAAAAATATCAGATAAATCTACAGTCAATCCTGGTAGTATAGTCTCTCCTGATAAATTACTGGGATTGTGTAAGATTTCTTTGTCCTGACCAAGACGATAAATCTCTACCTCTTGACTATCTGGATTAATTAACCAACCAAGTTGTACACCACAACTCAGATACTCTGACATTTTCTGTTGTGTAACCCCCCTTTCATCGGGGGACAGAGGGGGGTGGGGAAAGTAATTCAATGACAAAGTCAGGATTGATGGGGGCAAAACCTCTTTTTTGTTTGTCAGTTAAACTATTCCATCTATTAATTGCAATCCAGCTGACATCGGGAGAGCGAGTTGCGCCATTAGATAACTTAAAACCAGTCGAAGAATCAAATACTTTTCCTAGCTTGTATTGACGATTCCAGGATTGAACTTGGTAGTTCAAATCAGAATTTTTTTCCCCTGTAAGGCTTCCTGTTGGAGACATAATAATTAATTTTCCTTGAGGATCGATTTCAAATCTCATATCAGGATTTTCGCGACACAGTTGCTCCAAATTGCGATCGCTGATTTTTTCAGTAAAAGCCCTAACATCTAAGGTGTATGTCATTGTCTCTAATTAAAAGAGTTGTTTAATCATTATAAAACTCAAAATCTTGTTAAAGTACAAAGCTACTATTTTTGAGATCCATAGGGTATGGTTATCAAAACCACTAACCACTAGCAAAAACATGGTAAAATTAGAGGCTGGTTTGTAAATTTAAAGCAATAGCCTAAAATCGTAAAGTAACAGTCATCAAGTAATATGATTAAGATTCGTTTAAAGAAGTTTGGTAAGAAGCGAGAAGCTAGTTATCGTATTGTGGCAATTGAAAGTAAAAAACGCCGTGATGGTCGTCCTATAGAAGAATTAGGATTCTATAACCCCCGTACTGATGAAACAAGACTTAATGTTCCTGCAATTGTTGCCAGACTCAAAAATGGAGCGCAACCTACAGAAACAGTAAGAAGTATTCTCAGAAAAGCTCAAGTATTTGATCAAGTTAATGCCTAGTAATACAGTTTCCAGTCCTGATTATGTTGGGCTGGTATCATTTCTTTTAAAACCTTTTCTAGATGACTCTGAATCTCTTCATATAGATTGTGAACAATTGCCAAGCACTAAAAAAGTTTGGTTGAGAGTTGCATTTGATGTGGCAGAAAAAGGCAAAGTTTTCGGTCGTGGAGGTCGCAACATTCAGGCAGTTAGGGCTTTACTAGAAACTACTGCCAAGAATGTTGATCAGTCTGTTCATTTAGATATCTATAGCGAAGGTGAGTCTAATTCTCAAGAACAGTATAATCGCAGTTCTGATCATCGGAGAGACAGATCGCCAGATAAAAATCCCAGAATCAATAAAAGACGGAATAATTTTCCCAAGAAAAAACCTTCTTTTAATTAGTTAAAAACTAATTAAAAATCAAATCTTTAGCTAGTTGAAATAAATTCTGTTTTAACCATTTTCCATCTAGCTTTCTATTAGTAGGAACTTCTATTAATCTTATCCCTTGTTTCGGCAAGGGATTTAATGTTTTTTGGAGTTGTTCCCAGTTAGTGATTAATTCATAATCTATATCATAGGTCTGGGATAATTTAGCAAAGTTAATTTTCTGAGGAGTAGCAAAATATTCTTCAAAAGGTGGTTCAAATTCAGCAATAGGGAGCATTTCAAAAATACCACCACCATTATTATTTACTAAAATTATTGTTAGATGTCCCTGAAATTTGTTGTTAATTAGAAAGCCATTAGTATCATGGAGTAAAGCTAAGTCCCCTGTTAATAATATGGTATTTGCTTCACCATAAGCTACACCCAAGGCTGAAGATAGAGTGCCATCTATTCCATTAGCACCACGATTAAAATAGGGTGTAATACCTTTATTATTAGGAAGCCAAAAAAATTCGGCATTTCTGACAGACATACTATTAGCTAAATAGATTGATGTGGCATTAGGTAATGTCTTACTTAATAGCCAAGAGATTTTAGCTTCTGACAATTCTGAAAACGATGCCATTCTTTGATTTATTTTTTCTTGAGCTTGTATATCTAAATCGCACCATTGTTGTAAATAAAAAAAATGTTTTTTAGGATTATAATCAAGTTTAATATGATTAACTATTTGTTGAATATTAGTTCGCAAATGAATTGTTTTCCCATGAAGCGGATCGAAACTTGCTGGTCTGGGATCAATAATGTATCTAGAATGAGAATTGCTGTCTAACCACTGACGCAGTTGTTTGCTTGTGGGAAGTTCTCCAATTTGAATAATGATTTCTGGTACTAATTGATCGGCTAATTTGGGATTCCTTAAAATTAAGTCATAAGTAGCAATTAAATAAGGATTGATTTCCTGATAATTCCTCAAAGGAGATAAAGCTTCAGCTAAAACAGGAAATTTTAATCGGTGAGATAGTTGAGCTACTGCTTGACAGTATAGTTGAGGTTTTTCTGGTTGAGCTAAACCAGCAATGATAATTCCCTTTGTACAAGATTGCCATTGTGATACGACATTGGAATAGGATTGTGGTTGGTAATCAGAAGTAACAGAAAGATGACTAAAAAATTCTGTTAAGGGAAATTCCCTTTCTTTAGCTACTATTTCTGGCTGAATAATAGGAGCTAAAGGTTCTCGAAATGGTAAATTCAGATGCACTACCCCTTTAAACGGAAATCGCGCTCTTGACCAAGCTTGGATAGTATTTTGTCTTAAATATTCCAGCATAGGAAGACTAGCTTCTGGTAATGCTAGTTCTGTGTACCAGTTGGGATAGTTTCCGTATAGCTTGACTTGATCTATAGTTTGTCCTGCGTGACAATTTCGCAATTCTGGAGGACGATCAGCAGTTAGGATGATTAGAGGTACTCTACTCTCTGTAGCCTCAATAACTGCGGGATAAAAATTGGCTCCTGCTGTTCCCGAAGTACAAATTACAGCCACAGGTAATCCGATTTTCTTGGCTTTCCCCAAAGCAAAAAAAGCTGCGGAACGCTCATCAAGAATAGGAATTGTTTCTATATCATTGTGTCCAGCGAAGGCAATAGTTAAGGGTGTAGAACGGGAACCAGGACAGATAATGGCGGTAGTTAATCCCAGACGAGCTAAAGTTTCGACTAAGATAGAGCTCCACAAGGTATTAACGTTACGAAAATCAAGCATTTTAGTATCTTACAAAAAGATTGCTCAAACTAATGCTTTGAGCAACGATTGTAATTTTAGTTGAATTTCGACAAATTCTTTATCTGGATTAGAACCCGAAACAATTCCTGCTCCAGCATAGAGACGAGCATGATTTCCTTCAATCAAAGCAGAGCGAATACCCACAATAAATTCACAGTTTCCTCGATTATCAATCCATCCCAAAGGTGCAGCATACAGAGAACGATCAAATTGCTCGTAGTGACGAATCTTATCACAGGCTATTTCCGAAGGAACACCAGCTACAGCGGGTGTGGGATGAAGTTGAGCGACTATTTCTAAAGGGTGAATATCCCCAGGCAAATGGGCATAAACTGGAGTCCAAAGATGTTGAATATTGGATAATTGTAGTAGTTGTAATGGTAGCTGATAGGGTTTTAATCCCATTTCCTTGAGACGCTCAATTAGGAATTTACTAACTGCTTGATGTTCCCTTTTTTCTTTGCGACTTTTGAGTAATAAGTTGGCTAATTTAACATCTTCTGTGGTGCTTTTTCCTCTAGGTGCAGAGCCAGCAAGAGCATCAGTAACTAGTTGTTTATTTTGGATACTAACTAATCTTTCGGGGCTAGCTCCAATAAAGTTTTTTCCTTGACCATTACTAGTAGAAAATATATAACAGTCTGGATGACGCGATCGCAAATTATCCAAAGAATTAATTACCTTGAATGGTACAGGAGAAGTGACATCTGTAGCATTAGCTATCACAATCTTACTAAATTCATTTCTGGCAATAGAGTCTAAAGCGGAAACTACTATTGATTTAAAATGCTCAGGATCAACATTAGCTGCTTTAGTTTTGTAGTCAAAGTTACCTACCGTTACTTTGCTATTAGCTAATTCTCTATACTGTGACCAATCAATAGTTTCAATTTTTCGTTGTAATTGAGAAATTATTGCTGATTTTTTCTGGGAAAGTGGTAAGGGATAGTTAACGATAAAAAAGCAATTTTTGTGTTTTTTTACAACTTGAAATCGTGGTAGAAAAATAGTTGCCCCAGGAAAAGTATTACCATCCTCACTATTAGGAAAAAAGCTAAAACTACAAAATAAATAAGGATTATTACTAGATAAGTTCGTGTCGCCTTCAATCTTAGTTTGTTTAAAACAACTTTCAATAAATTGTTTTGCTTGCTCAAATCTAGAGGCTGATTCTATAATAAGTTTTCTCGTTACACCATAAGCTGCGATCGCTTCTTGCTTACCAGGATTTTCCCAATAGAAATGGAGAGTATTGGAATGAGCAATTTTATTTAAAAAAGCTAAGGGATCAATGACAGGAATTTTGTGAACAAAACTGATAATTTTAGTCCGTTCTGTCACTACAAATTCTAGAGGCTGGTTATCCCAGAACTTATCTAGTTCTTTACTTTCTAGAATAAACTTGTTTTGTTGAGAGATTAGGGGGATTGAGAGGTTAGATTGTGTCATTCCAATGGAAAACCAACGCGAAAATTATCACAAAATTTCAAAAGATGTTTGTTATTAGTTAATAGTAACTAAACAAAAATAAGTAATAACGATTATAAATCATTGCTCACTAATTCAATTCACGGAAGTTGTTATTTGCCCATAAACATTTTGCAGGATAGAACGTTTATGAACAGTCAGTCAACCGAGAAAGGAGGTAAAAAAGAGTATTATCCTGTTTAACAGAATAACCACAGAGAAAGGAATTGGGCATCTGGAGAACCAGATCAAAAAATATACACATTGTCTTAAGCCTACATGATTTGGGGTGAATCGTGAACTTTCGTGAAACTATGTAAACTTCTTTGAGTTGACCTGATAGGGTACAAGAAGTGCAATTATAAGCTGGGTAGACCCTTGCTAATTCAAACTCAAAATCTTGACCAATCAGTAATTCAAGAGAAAATACACGACTAAAACTAGACCTAAACTGCTCAGGACTATTCTAACTATTTCCCATGACGATTAGCCAAGATATCAAGAACAATCGGAAACTTTGGCTTGCTGCTATCAAACCACCTATTTACAGTGTGGCTATAGTACCAATTACTGTAGGTACAGCGATCGCATTTGCCCAAAACCATGTTGTTAATCTGCAAATTTGCCTGACTTTCCTTACTTCAGCGATTCTGATCATCGCTTGGCTTAACATCAGTAACGATGTTTTTGATGCAGATACTGGCATAGATATTAACAAAGCTCATTCAGTTGTTAACCTTACAGGCAACAAATCACTCATGTTCCTAATTAGCAATCTGTTTCTAGTTATGGGTTGGGCTGGTATAGTGCTAATTTCTTGGTGGCAGCAAGATTGGACAGTTTTGGGATTAGTAATTCTTTGTTGTGCTTTGGGTTATGCTTATCAAGGACCTCCTTTTCGCCTGGGTTATCAGGGATTAGGAGAAATTATTTGTTTCTTTGCTTTTGGTCCAGGTGCAGTATCTGCTGCCTATTATGCTCAAACTCAGGTTTTTTCCCGACAATGTTGGGCTATTAGTACAATTATTGGCATTAGTACTTCAATAATTCTGTTTTGCTCCCATTTCCATCAATTAGACGATGATTTAGCAGCAGGCAAAAAATCGCCTATAGTTCGTCTTGGCACTGCCAAAGGAGCAATTGTCCTAACTAGCCTTACCCTTACTATTTATCTGATCACAATTCTGCTAGTTTTACTCGACTATTTACCGATTCAGTCTCTACTAATTTTTATTAGTTTGCCAGTCGCCTATCAATTAGTTAGAAGAGTTATGAAATATCACGATCAACCAGAAGAAGTATCTAACAGTAAATTTATCGCTGTCAATTTCTATTTGGTAAGCGCGATCGCAATTATTAGTTCCTTAGTCATTTCATAAGAACAGATAAATTATTTTGTAACTTTATTGTAGTTAATTGAAATAAAGATTAACTACAATAGTTTTTTTGTGATCTCTCTTCAAGTTTTGGGAACTCTATACCTAGATCATTCACGATATCAATTTAATTGACGTAATACTGGATGCTCCTTTAATTTAAAAAGATCAATTATAAAAAGAACTTTACCCTATTTAATTACATACAAATCAAATGACAAATATTGCTGAAATTGTTCAACCATCTGGAATATTAAGTCAAGAAAATGCGGATTTATTAAAGTCAGAAATCACATCTTTGTTAGAAAAAAAGATCAAAATTATTTTAATAGATTTCCAAGATGTTACTTTTATGACCAGTGCAGGAATTGGAGCTTTAGTTGCAACATTGAAAGCCGTTAATGCAGTTGAAGGAAAACTTTATATTTGTTCTTTAAGTGAACAAGTAAAAACTGTTTTTGAGTTAACTAGAATGGAGCGTATTTTCAAACCTTTAAGAAATCGTCAGGAATTTGAAGAAAAAGTATTAACTGAGATTTCATGAGTCATACTAATATGTCAAAACAATTGAAAATTATGAATTAAAAGTTAAAAATTCTCAAGTTTTTGGTTAAAAGTTAGTAGAATTTACCATAATCTAAACAAAAAACATTAAGATTTCATAACAATTTATCAAGATCAGTAGCCCAAAATACCGTAATTTTTCTGAGGTTTATTTTGAGCGTCTATAATGTCTTATATGGCATCAAAAGCAAGGAGCAAACGAAAGTGGGGTTAATCAGAGAAGTCGTATATCAAGCACTCAATAGTGGCTATCTTACGATAGAAGCAGAAGATGAACTGCGGTCAATGTTAAGGAATAAATATGAGCTAGAAGATTTGGAAGCTTTTATCCAACTTCAACAAGCAGCAATGATTGGTCAAGTTCGACAAGAATCGAGAGAAATCTTAACTGCTCTTCAAGGCTGAAATTTATTATCAACAGCAATCTCTGCATTAACAAACCACTTTTGATTAAGTATCAACTTTAACTTAAGTTTTTCAGTGAGATAATAATTAAATCCATTCTTCTTCATCTTCACTAGGATCTGCGTTTTGATTTACCTCATTACTTTTACCACTATTAATTGTGCGGTAGTTAGCATCATAAACATCATCAGCATTCTTATTTACCTGCTGTTCTGGTTTTTGATTTTTCTTAAACTTATAGGAATAGGTAGAACCAGATTGATTAATGTTTTGTGGTTGTTGTCTGGTTTCAAAATTAGAACCTCTAACAAAATCATCTTGAGGAGCTTTGGGATTAACTTTAGCTGATGGTGATTGTTCAGATTCCCAATCTTCTCCTTGCCCGGAATATTCCCAGTCCGTAGGAGAAGTTGACGATCTACTTTTGGGAGGTTTGGAGGTTTTAGTTGAAGAAGTAGGGACTTTTTGGGAATAACTTTTCTCTTTAGCAGTAAAGGATTTATCATCATAATACTCTGCTGACTCTGATGAACCAAGACTCTGCAAAACTTGCCAAATTAAGCTAGAAATCACTCCTAGAATCAAAAATAAACCCATCCACACTGCCAACGGTTCAGTAGGAGTTTGATACCAACAATATTGGCTGGAAGTATCCGCACAAAGTATTTTCAGAGATAAAGGTTCTTGATTTTGAAAAAACAAAATCCCGAAAATCGTCAACAGTATTACTACTAGTAAAAGCTTAAATTTATTGAACATTAGAATTAATCCGATAAGCGACTATACTAATGACCATGGTAACTTCATTAACCTTGCCAACGATTGATAGGTATGCAGTCGATATCTAATTGATCTAGGGCGCGAGCTACGACAAAATCGACTAAGTCTTCTATTGTCTGAGGTTTATGATACCAAGCCGGAATGGCTGGTACAATTCTTACCCCTGTTTCTGCTAGTTTAGTCAAATTTCGTAGATGAATTAGACTCAGAGGTGTTTCTCTAGGAACTATCACTAGAGGTCGCCCCTCTTTGATTTGCACATCTGCTGCTCGCTCTAACAAATCAGAACTTAAGCCAGTAGCAAAAATTGCTACTGTGCTCATGCTACAGGGAATTACCATCATCCCTAGAGTGCGAAAAGAGCCACTTGCAATATTTGCCCCCATGTCTGCCCAACGGTGACAAGTTAGTTTGCCCGAATGGAAAACCCCGATTTTTTCTCGCCAAAAGTGCTCTTGTGCATCTGGCTCAACAGGTATTTTGATATTTTCTTCCGCTTGCCACACCATATAAGCTCCACGAGAAACTACTAGCTCAATTGCGTAATCTGCTTCTAGGAGAAATTTGAGACTGCGGACAGCATAAATTAGCCCAGAGGCACCACTGACACCAATAATTAAGGGTTTATTCATTCAGATGATTATAATTTTGTTTTAGATTAGTCCTTCAAATTCTAAGTCTTCAATTGTCCTTAGTCCTCTAGGATCACCCACTTTCAGGATGGCAGATTTAGCATCTTCTTTGACTCCCAAGTCTTCATCTTCTACTAGAGCTTCAATCAGAGCATCAATCGCCGTAGCATAAATTACATTAGAAGGGAGTTCACGGCATAATTGTCCAATTGCCCAAGCACAGTTACTTCTGACAGCAGCTACTTTATCCTGCCTCAAGCCTTCGATTAGAGGGGGAATAGCAGCAATGATTGTTTCATATTCTAAGGTTGCTACCTGAGCTAGACCACTAGCAGCCCAGAGACGGACGGCGGAAATATCGGTTTTGAGTCCATGAATTAGAGGTTGAACAGCCCTGACATCTTTACTATTTCCCAATGCCCAAACAATGCCTTTACGAACATAACCATTCCAATCACTGGCTAAGAGATCGATTAAAGGTTGGACAGCTTCAATACTAGTATTTCTCCCTAAAGCATAGACAGTGCTAACTCGAACCAGAGGGCAAATATCCTCAAGTAAATTAATCAGATAGGGAATAGCCCTTGAATCTTCTATTTCACAAAAAGCTCTAGCTGCCAACATCCGTTGCGATGGCTCTGGATGAGAAAGCAGAGTTAACATTTGCTCTGGATCAGGGGGTGGTATATCAGATTGGGTTTCCGCCAAATCCATACTAGAAGAACTATTACTGCTGTTTTCTTGGGTTTCTAAGAGACTTAAATCGTCGTTGTACATATTAATCGAATTTATCTTATTGTTGGTTAATATTTCAAGCAATATGTCAAAAGGAAATATTTTTATTATCTATTGGATAGTTAAAGATTTAAGCATTAAAAGGGATTGAGTTTCAAACCCCATTTTTTGATATAAATCCAGAGCAGGCTGATTATTAGCAAAAACGTGAATCCCAATTTGGCGATCGCCTTTATTAACCGCCCAAGTTTGGGCAAGATTCAATAAACTTGTTCCGATCCCACAACGACGGTGATTTGGAACGACAAACAACAGGAAAATCTGACTGTAGTGTTCTCCATTCACTTGATCTATAGCGTTTCCCATCCACAAGCAAGCAACGGTTTCACCAGCTGAATTTTCCACCCACCATAAAGGTGTATCTTGTGAGAGATATTGATTTACCGTTGCTGCGAGATGGTCAAAATTTTTTTGCTTAGGAAATAGCTCCTGATAGGTTAGCTTCATAAACCTAATGAGAAGCTTTCGTGAGTGGGCTATCTGAAAGTTTCGATCTCTATTCTTAACAATGTCATCACCAAAATATCTTAAACTGAGACCAAAAGGAAGATTTGATGACATTGATTCTTAGTTAAATTATAAAGAAGTTGGATAGTGATGAAGGATAAACTGTATGAATTATTATTCCTAGTTCTTCTGGAACTACTGGTGCAGGAGAAGCCAAATCGTCGGGCAGAAAAGCTCTAGAGGTTACTGCTACTAGAGCAACAAGAAACATTATGAGTATAAGTATGGGGCTAATATATTGACGAAAGAAATTCATGGTAGTTGATCTTAAAAAATATTGAAATTTGTCATAGTAAAGTAGTGGCAAGGCTTTTGCCCTAATACGATAATATCGTAAATTGGATTTATTAGTCGCTATTTTAGTTTCCCAATACTATTTAAATAACTTTAGTCACACAAATTACCAATAATTTATCAGTCTCCCTTATAAAACCACAAATACCGAATTAATGAATCACAGCTTATGTCCGATCCAGACTACACTATCCCAGTTTCAGCAGGGGCAAACTCAGACTTAAACTCCAAAGTTGACTATGGTTACAAAACTCTTAATCGGGGAGACATCATTGGTGACAAATATGAAATCGATCAAGAACTAGGTTGTGGAGGATTTGCCACAACTTATCTAGCGACAGCTATTGCCTCGGAAAATTTCCCTGAACAAATCCCCTATAAGTGCGTTATTAAGCAACTACAACCTAGATTCAATAGTCCTGCAATCTGGGAAAATTCTAAAGAGCGTTTAGATACGGAAGGCAACATTCTTAAGTCTTTGGGACAACATGATCGGATTCCTCAATTCCTAGACTACTTTGAAGAAAATGGACAGTTTTATTTAGTCTTAGAATTTGTTAAAGGGGAGGAATTTGAACACGAAGTTCAAAGACAAATTTTAACTGAACCTCAAGTAATTGATTTTCTCTGGGATGTATTGGAAGTTTTAGATTTTGTTCATCAAAAAGGTATAGTACATCGAGATATTAAGCCGACTAATTTAATCAGAAGAATGGAAGACGGCAAAATGGTCTTGATTGACTTTGGTGCAGTCAAAGAAATTGGCAGTCTAATTATAGAATCAGATGGTGAGCTAGATGTTGCTCATACTCAAGTCATTGGCACCCCAGGCTATATGCCTCCAGAGCAAAATCATGGTAATCCTACCTATAGTAGCGATATTTATGCTTTAGGAAAAACAGCTATCTATGGATTAACGGGAAAATCTCCCACGGAATTAGCGGAATTTGAAACTAACGAGGGTATAACTTGGCAGGAGACAACCCAGTTTAGTAGCAAGTTAATTGAAATTCTCCAAGCAATGGTTTCTCCAAAAGTAGCCGAACGTTATAATTCGGTTCAAGAGGTAATAGAAGACCTAGTACCTTTACGACAAATTGGTAAAATTATTCAGAATCATTACTATCTTGAGAAACATCTTGGAGGACAGGATCGAGTTAATAACTATTTAGTTAAAGATATTAGTGAATCGGAAATAGTATATTACTTTTTAAAAAAACTCAGCCTTTTAGATAATAGTACAGAAGAAGTCAGCCAAACTCTCCAACAAATAGAACTAAAAATTAATCAACTAAAACAGTTTAAGCAACAAGAGCAAATACCAGGAATCTTAAATTATTTTGTTGAAGATAATAACATTTATCTACTACAAAAATATATAGAAGGAGATAGTATTGCTCAACTTATAGCCAAAAAATCATCTATTTCTGAATTAGAAATTGTTAAAATATTATTAGATACGGCACAAATTTTAAGCTTAATTCATAAACAAAAAATAATTCACAATAACATTCAGCCATCTAGTTTGTGGCGCAGAAAAAGTGATGGTAAAATCTTTTTTTATAATTTTGCTTTGATAGAGGAAATTGTTAATGATTCTATTAATCATCAATCGGACTACGCTTTTCCTAAATCAATAAACAATAATAATAAGTTTCAGGCTGATATTTATGGACTTGGTCTGACCTCAATCCATTGGCTCACAGGTATTACACCTCAAAATATTTTAGCTAAACACGAAGCAGAAAAAACTTCCTGGCAAGATAAATTACAGGTCAATCCAAGGTTAGTTAAAGTTTTGGCAAAAATGATTAATACGGAGCGTAAACAATCCTATTGTTCAAGTAATCATTTAATTAGAGAACTTAAAAAAATTCAAAATAAAACATTTTTGCATTCTCCTAATCTCTATATTTTTCTGATTGCTATATTATTAGTTTTGTTGGGGTTAATTGGTTATTTTGGTTTAGTAGTTTTTAGTTTAATAGCAGTCTTAGAATTTGATACAGCAGAATTAGAATTTAAAGCTGGTCGCTATGAATCGGCTTTAATTTACTATAATGAAGGCTTAAAAAAAATTGTCAAAACTAAAAACAAAGTTAGACATTTTGAAAAGGTTTGGTTGAAGAAAGCTGAGGCTTTGAGTAGGTTAAAACGCCATGAAGAAGCTTTAGAAACTTGCACGGAAGCACTTAAACATCATCAAAGTCATCAACTATGGAATTGTCAAGGAGTTGCTCTAGCTAATCTTCGTCAATATGAGGCTGCTATTGCAGCTTATAATAAAGCCCTGGCAGTAAAAGAAAATGATCCTTGGTTATGGAGTAATCGTGGAGAAAGCCATCTTAAATTAGAACAATATGATCAAGCGATCGCAGATTTTGAGCAGGCTATTCAAATTGATCCTCAAAAAAGTTTTATCCCTTGGAATAATATCGGTAAGTTATATTATCAACGAGGTAATTATGAACAAGCAATTGAAGCTTATAAAAAATCAATTTTTGTTAAGGATGACTATGTACCAGCTCTTATTGGTTTAGGTAATGCTAAAAAATCTTTAGGTAAATCTTCCTTGGCATTACAAGCTTATAACAAAGCACTGCAATTTAATCCAAAATCTTATGAAGCTTGGTACAGCAAGGGTTTAATTGAAGAATCTCTATTGCAATATCAAGAGGCAATGAAAGCTTATGAAAAAGCAATTCAATTCAAGCCCAATTGGAAGTTGGCTCTAGATGCAGTAGAGAGAATTAAAACAAAAATGGATATGACGGATAAAGATTAGACTTGTTAACAACTGATAACTGCTAACTGCTAACTGCTAACTGTTAATTGGGAACTATAACGGTGATGAATCCAGACTCAATATCTCGAAAATTTATCTATGGAAATATTATCTTACGATTTTATAGAAGTAACTTTTAGCCATTTATCAACATTTTATCTAGATATTACTCCTTTGTTAGCGCAAACCCTTGACAATGTTGATATTTTAGCTGATATGGAAAGTGCGTGGATTAATTTTGTTGAAACTGGTCAAGTTTGGGCTTTAATAATTGGGATGTTTATTGGTTATGTATTTAAAGGTTTTACTACTTACTGATTTACAATATTTAGGACTTTATCGTTAATCTATCTAACTTACTGTGACTCAAAAAAATACCTGGAGCGATCGCTTTGAATCGGCATTACATCCTGCGATCGCAATTTTCAATGCTAGTATCGGTTTTGATATTGAATTAATTGAATATGACCTAACAGGTTCGGTTGCTCACGCTAAAATGTTGGCTAAAACACAAATTATCTCAGAAACAGAAGCAGAGCAACTAGTCACAGGTTTAGAGCAAATTCGCCAAGAATACCGCCAAGGCAATTTTAATCCAGGAATAGATGCTGAGGATGTTCACTTCGCCGTGGAAAGAAGACTCACAGAAATTGTGGGTGATACAGGGAAAAAACTCCACACTGCTAGATCACGAAATGACCAAGTAGGTACAGATATTAGGTTATATTTAAGAGCGCAAATTCAGGATATACAGAGTCGGCTAAGGCAATTTCAGGGAGTTTTATTAAAACTGGCTGAAAATAATGTAGAAACTCTTATTCCTGGCTATACTCACCTCCAACGCGCTCAACCTTTGAGTTTGGCACATCATCTATTAGCCTATTTTGAGATGGCGCAACGGGATTGTTTAAGGTTAGCCGATGTTTATAAAAGGACTAATATTTCTCCCCTGGGTTGTGGCGCACTAGCTGGGACAACTTTCCCGATAGATCGCCAATATAGTGCAGATTTGCTAGATTTTGGGGATATTTATCAAAATAGTCTGGATGGAGTAAGCGATCGCGATTTTGCCATTGAATTTCTCTGTGCTGCCAGCTTGATCATGGTACATCTAAGTAGGCTTAGTGAAGAGATGATTCTTTGGGCATCAGAAGAGTTTAACTTTATTAAACTCAAAGATAGCTGTGCTACAGGCTCTAGTATTATGCCCCAGAAGAAAAATCCTGATGTACCAGAATTAGTCAGAGGTAAAACAGGACGAGTATTTGGTCATCTACAAGCTTTATTAGTAATCATGAAAGGCTTACCCTTAGCTTATAATAAGGACTTACAAGAAGATAAAGAAGGGATTTTCGATGGAGTCAAAACTGTTAAAGCTTGTCTACAAGCTATGACAATTCTGTTAGAAGAAGGTATCACTTTCAATTGCGATCGCTTAAACAATGCAGTTAATGAAGATTTTTCCAATGCTACAGACGTAGCTGACTATCTAGCCAGTAAGGGCGTTCCTTTTAGAGAAGCTTATAATCTAGTAGGGAAAGTAGTAAAGACTAGTCTTGCAGGGGGAAAACTACTCAAAGATTTAACCCTAGAAGAATGGCAACAACTACATCCTGCTTTTGAATCAGATATTTATGACGCGATCACACCCAAAAGAGTAGTTTCTGCTCGTAATAGCTACGGCGGAACTGGCTTTGAACAAGTTAGAAATGCGATCATAAAAGCCCAAAATTTGCTTAAATCCGATAGCAATACTTAATTAATTCAACCTATATCAATTACTAAACTATTAAAAATGCGTCGTTATTGGCGGTTTATTTCCACTGTCCTTGGTATTATCTTCCGACACCCGATTACAGGTACAACCATCATTCCCGTTTTACCTGATGGTCGTATTGTTATGGTACAGCGTAGTGATAGTGGTAAATGGGGACTACCAGGAGGAATGGTAGACTGGGGGGAAGATATACCTCACGCTACTCATCGGGAATTGAAAGAAGAAACAGGACTAGAAATTACTAAAATTCGTCGTCTGGTAGGAGTTTATTCTGATCCAGCAAGAGATCCCCGTATTCATTCTATTTCTGTACTGATTGAAGTAGAAGCCACGGGAGAATTAGAGCCAGAGGATAAATTAGAAGTATTGCAAGTCAAAGCTTTTAAACCAGAAGATATCCCCATAGGGACTCTGTGTCACGATCATGATCGACAACTCAAAGATTATTTTAGTGGTGCAGTGACTTTGGCGTAACTTTTGTCAAGTACATTTTATATAAAATTAGATGAGGAGCGGAGGCTACCTTGATCAACGTGAGTTCGGAGTTATGATTTTCTTAACGAAAGAATGAGGATTTCAAGGCTATCTAACGACTATCCAAACTCGAAAAATTACAGTTTTTTAGCTTCGTCGAACTGACGTTGATCAGGATGGGAGGTTCAAGAGTCCAATTTTAATACTGCCATAAATGCCTCTTGAGGCACATCTACTGTCCCAATTGCTTTCATGCGTTTTTTACCTTTAGCTTGTTTTTGGAGGAGTTTTTTCTTACGAGAAATGTCACCACCGTAACATTTGGCTAGTACATCTTTGCGTAAAGCAGGAATATGTTCACTAGCAATAACTTTTGTTCCAATAGAAGCTTGGATAGGTACTTTAAACTGGTGACGGGGAATTAATTCTTTGAGTTTTTCGGTTAAAGCTCGTCCTACATAGTAAGCTTTGTCTCGATGGACAATAGTAGAAAGAGCATCTACGATGTCTTTGTTTACTAAAATGTCTAACTTAACTAGATGGTTCTCCCGATAACCAAGTAGTTGATATTCCATGCTGGCATAACCGCGAGAACGAGACTTGAGACGGTCAAAGAAATCTGTAACCACTTCTGCTAACGGCAACTCGTAAATTAAACAAGTACGGTTGAGGGTAAAGTATTTCATATCCTTGAATTCACCTCGACAACTCTGACACAATTCCATCAGAGTTCCCACAAAACTTTCAGGAGTGATGATCTCTACCTTAATATAAGGCTCTTCAATTTTGGTTCTTTTTTGGGGTGGAGGTAATAAAGAAGGGTTGTCCACTTCTAGTACTTCCCCTTCTGTAGTAGTAACCCGATAAATTACAGAAGGTGCGGTAGTGATTAATTCGAGGTTATATTCTCTTTCCAGTCTTTCTTGCACAATTTCCATATGGAGTAACCCCAGGAATCCGCACCTAAAACCAAATCCCATCGCACTAGAGGTTTCTGGCTCATAAGATAGTGCTGCGTCGTTGAGTTTGAGCTTTTCTAAAGCATCTTTTAAATCGGGATATTGATCGGAATCGGTAGGGAATAAACCACAGAATACCATGGGATTAGCTTCGGTATAGCCTGGTAATGGTTCATCCGCAGGTTGATTAACTAGAGTAATAGTATCTCCTACTCGTGCATCTTCTACGGTTTTAATTGCTGCGGCAAAGTATCCTACTTCCCCTGCATGAAGCTCATCTACTTGAATTTGATTAGGAGAAAGTACCCCCAGCTCATCAATTTCGTATTCTTTGCCTGAAGCCATCAGGCGCACTTTATCACCTTTTTTGACTTTTCCATCCATAACGCGGAAATAAACAATTACACCCCGATAAGAGTCGTAATAGCTATCAAAAATTAAGGCTCTGAGCGGATTTCCTATAGTATCTTCTGGAGGTGGTACTAACTGTACAATAGCTTCTAAAATATCGTCTACCCCAATTCCAGCTTTAGCGGAGGCTTTGATAATATCTGTACAGTCTAAGCCTACTACTTCTTCAATCTCGTTACTAACTCGCTCTGGTTCTGAGCCTGGTAAATCAATTTTGTTTAATACTGGAATAACTTCTAGGTCATTTTCTAAAGCTAAATAGACATTAGCTAGCGTTTGAGCTTCTACACCTTGGGAAGAATCGACTACTAATAAGGCTCCTTCACAAGCAGCTAGAGAGCGAGATACTTCATAGGAAAAATCTACATGACCAGGAGTATCAATCAGGTTAAGAACATAATCTTCACCATCTTTTGCCTTATAGTTCATTCTGGCTGCTTGTAGCTTAATGGTGATGCCCCGTTCTCGCTCTAAGTCCATATTATCGAGAAATTGCTCTTTCATTTCTCTTTGGGCAACGGTTTTGGTTACTTGCAACATTCGATCAGCCAAAGTAGATTTACCATGATCGATATGGGCAATGATCGAAAAGTTACGAATCCGAGAGACGGGAACGTCAGTCATAAAAATTTATTTAGAGTATTGTTTTTATATAGGTTAGTTAGTTATGGATTTATCTTAACTTTTTTTGTGGATTAGTACTATGGAATCAAGTATTAGTAGCCACAACCATAATTAAGTTAATAATTGTAAATTATATAAAGATAACCTAACTAAAAGATTTATGGCAGATCAATTAATTCGAGCGACGGCAGCGGACAATGGAATTAGAGCCGTAGGAGTGATTACCACCCGTCTAACAGAAGAAGCCCGCCAAAGACATAAACTCTCCTATGTTGCTACCGCAGCTTTAGGACGTACTATGGCTTCTGGCTTATTACTCGCTTCTAGTATGAAAAAAGAAGGATCCAGGGTCAACATCAATGTCAGGGGCAATGGTCCTTTGGGACAGATTTTAATTGATGCTGGTTTAGATGGTACAGTCAGAGGCTATGTCAGTAATCCAGGAGTGGAACTTCCCCCCAATAGCAAGGGCAAATTAGATGTAGGAGGTGCTGTAGGTCACGAGGGCTATTTATATGTACTAAAAGATACAGGCTACGGGTTTCCCTATTCTAGTACTGTGGAATTAATTTCAGGAGAAATTGGTGATGATGTAGCCAATTATCTGGTTAATTCTGAACAAACTCCTTCCGCACTTTTGTTGGGGGTATTTGTAGGTTCGCAAGGTGTAACGGCTGCTGGTGGCTTGTTGCTACAAGTTTTACCTAAGGCTGCTCGGGATGAATCTTTAATTTCTTTGTTAGAATCTCGCATAGCTCATCTTTCTGGATTTACGCCGTTATTAAGAGCTGGCAACAGTCTCACAGAGATTATGGAACAATTACTAGGTGATTTGGGTCTGTCCATAATGCCAGAAGTTCAAATGCTACGTTTTCAATGTGGGTGTTCTTTCAATCGAGTTTTAGGGGCATTAAAAATGTTGGGAGCAGCAGAATTACAAGACATGATTGAAAAAGATGAAGGCGCAGAAGCAACTTGTGAATTTTGTGGTGAAGTTTATCAAGCAACAGAGTCCCATTTATCTCAACTTGTTTCAGATTTGAAAACTGAGTCCAATTGAGATGAATTAATGACTAGTTTCCCTTTTGTAACTAAGACCTAATGATAAGATGAGAGACAATCTAATAAATTTACTTTAAAACTTAAAAATCTAGTTACTTGCAATCAGTGGATAGTATATGGCGACTAACCGAAATTCTCCTAACTTTAGCCCCCAAGCTAAAGATACCAATTCTAACAATTTGAATCAAAAAAAATCTCTACAAAGTCTTAACGATGACAAAAGCTTGAACTTAGGAAACTTTTCTAATAACCGTGTTGACAAAGTCAAAGAAAACTCTTTTAAAACCAAAGGGAGTGTCCTAGATAATCAAACAAGTCAAGAAGTTGGTATGGATAGAGATACTGGTTTGCAAGTAACGGTTTCTACTCCTTGGTGGCAAGCCTGGCAATTATGGGCAATGCTATTGGTTTTGGCTTCTGGTGGTATTGGTTATGGGGCAACTTCTACTCTATTGAAGTTGCCCGAAACAGAAAGTTGTTCTAAGGTACATTGGCCTGTGGCATCTGCTTCGGTAAGATTGTACTGTGCTCAGGTTTTGGCAGAACAAAATGATGTTAATAATCTGTTAAAAGCGATCGCATTACTGGAAAAATTACCCGAAAACCATCCCCTAAGGAGGGAAATTAATCGCAATATTGAAAAGTGGTCAACTAAAATTCTAACTATTGGTGAAGAGCAGTTTCAGGCAGGAAATTTAGAATCAGCTATTACTATTGCCCAACAAATTCCTGAAAATCTCAAAGCCCATAATCTAGTGGCAGCAAAAGTCCAAAAATGGGAAGAGATCTGGCAAGAAAGTAGTGAGAATTATGCCCAAGTGGAGGCGAGATTAAGAGCTTCTAAATGGAATGAAGCTTTTTCTTGGGCAGTGCGTTTGGCTGATAGTAAAAATCATTATTGGGCAACTACCAAATATCAGGAAACCATTGATAAAATCAATGTGGCTCAAGAAGAAAGTGCGGTTCTGGATGAGGCTGTGGTTCGCTTGAATGATGGCAAAATAGATGGGTTGCTAGAAGCTGTTAATCGAGCTCGCAAAATCTCTCAAAATAGTTATGCTTATCAAGAAGCACAAAATATTGTTCAGCAGGCTACAGGAAGATTATTAACTAAAATTGAAACTTTAGTTGATGGACAAGAATGGTCGTTGGCTTTGCAAACCATTAATCGTATTCCTGCTAGTTTGGGACTACAAGAAAAACTGGCAGATTGGAATACACTGGCAGGAGCAGGGGTTAGTGCTAGTTTGGGAACAGTGTTGTCTGTGGAAGATGCAATCGCAGAAGCTGAAGAAATAGAACCTTCTAGCCCTCTTTATGGTAAGGCACAATATTTAATTAGTCGCTGGGAACTGGAAATTGAAGATATTAAGCATTTAGCTAAAGCTAGGGAGTTGGCTAGAGATAGAGATATTGTTGCTTATAATTCCGCTATTATCGAAGCTCGCTTGATTCCAGCCAGTAACCCCCGCTACCAAGAAGCTCAAAGAGAAATTACCCGTTGGCAAAAAGAAATTTATACTATTGAAGACCGTCCCGTAATTGAGAGGGCTAAAAGTCTAGCAGCTCCTAGTAATGTCAATGCTTGGCGACGAGCGATCGCTGAAATCAAGCTGGTATCTTCTAATAGCCCTTTATATGGGGAAGCTAGCAGATATGCTAGTAGTTGGCAAAATAGCATCGAAATAGAAGAAGATCAACCGATTTTAGACCAAGCCCTGATGTTGGCTAATATGGGGGATTATAATAAGGCAATTAGCACCGCTCAAACAATTCTTGACGGAAGAGCTTTATCAGCCCAAGCTCAAACTAGAATCGCTCTTTGGCGCAAAGAAATTCAAGGTAGAAGGTACCTCACAGAAGCTTATGCTTTGGCAAATCAACGAACCCCCGATTCTCTAACTAGAGCTATTTTGCTAGCTAGACAAGTCCCCTCCAATACCTCAACTTACAGCCAAGTATTACAGAATGTTAGTCTCTGGAGTGAGCAAATTCTTGCTATTGCCAGAAGGACTTCTTATGATTCCTTAGAACTAGCTATTGATATTGCTGAGAAAATCCCTTCTGGTACCTCTGGTTACTATTCAGCTCAATCCCAAATTCAAACCTGGAAACGACAACTTAACCCCCCAGTATTGTTAGAAAAAAAATCTAAAAAGCCAGCTATTTTTCAATAAAATCAATCCCTTAACGTAATAATAATTCTGCATTGCCTCTTTGAGGTATGGGAGAAGGATTTTGATTTGGGGGGTTTTCCCTTGCTGGCAGTTTTGGAGCTAACGACCCAGAGTTAGAATTATAAATTGCCAGTAAAGTATCTATTAGTTGATTTCTTTGATTACGAGTCAGATTTGCGATCGCTTTACGGTCATTTTCTAGAGGATTAATGGTCAAAGTTTGACTACCAGGATAACGATTTTCAAACATAGTTTCATTTACCCGTAAGTAATCTGCCAAAGTCAATTGCCAATCCAATCGATAAGTTACAGGGCGACTTTTAATATATTGATGATAACGAATCAAACGACCCAGTAAACTATTATTAGAAACTACTTCTCCTGTCTCTTGGCTGATATATTCATTCTCTAAAGGAAAGTTAGGCAGTGTCTGATAAACTTGTTCTGCTACCCAATCAGGTTGAAATGATTGAGCCAAAACTGATGGCATAAGGCTCAAACAAACGAACAAAATTAGACCCAAGCAAAATTGAATAAGGTGTAAATAAGTTTTACGTTTTGCGACAAAAAACCTCATAAATCCCCCAAAAAAAAGAAAGCAGGATAAACCTAATCAAACAATTTTTTTATCCTGATTCCCTTTTTAATTTATGTTTACTTCTTTCAA
>JASJDB010000443.1 GCA_030065315.1 Xenococcaceae cyanobacterium MO_167.B52
TTGGTTCAGTGTCTAGACAATCGCTTTGATAGATTCTGACTTCACTACTATGATTGTTGCCATCATAAACTACTGTCAGTATCCATCCAATATTGGGAGCGTTAGGATGAGGAACATATATCGGTTCTGAAGGATACATCTTTGCTCCCATGTCAGCTACTACTAATTTATTTTCTTGACGATCAAATTGCGCGATCGCAGTCAAGAGTTCTTGATTTTCTTTTACGCCTTCTCGATGACAAGATAGGTACGTATAACGCCAAGGTTTTCCGACTTTTAATTGGTTTATTACAGGAAATTCACAATGTTTATCTAATAATTGGCTATTACTAATTACTTTTCCTGTTTGAGGATCGAGTCTTACTTCCCAAAGGGTACCTTTAGCTTCCGTAGTAGTTTTTCCTGTAGCCACTTCCTTTAAGTACTGGTTAGTTTGTAAGTCGCTATAGCGAACCAATTCAACTACTAAGTTGCCATCTTCACCTACATAACCATTAGTATAGTGCCACTGAAACCAAGCATCTGTGGTTGTTTGACTAACTAAGGATAGGGTATGGCGGTCAAAAATTAAAACTTGGGTACCAAATTGGGGTTTCCATTTCATCCCATCGCTAAAAGCTTTTTGACCCAGAATTACAGGGAGAAGATTAGCTCTGACAGGAGGAATAAAAAAGATTAAATAGTCTCCTGCTAATACAAAATCATGAATTAGAGATACCCCAGGTAAAGGAAAGCTATTTTGTTGAATAATTTTTCCCTGAGAATTGCACTTGTACAGATGCATTACAACTTTAGAACCCAGACTAACCCCAAAGTTATAAATTTCTCCAGCATATACTTTGGGATGAGCTGAAAATGATTGCTTATCAGATAAATTGCTTAAATTATCTTTTCCTTGAGTTTCTAGGGTTGCTAAATCCAAAGCATGAGGAAACCCACCCTCCCACAGAGCTAATAAGCGATCGCTCAAAGCTAAGACTGAAGTATTGGCAACGTTTTTAAAAGTTGCTTTAAGATTATCCCACCAACCCTTGGGGGAAGTCATGCCATAGTTAGGATAGAGAAATTTGCCTGCTGTGGTTTCTTCTTGATATCCTTTGGTTTCGACATAGTGATAGACAGCACTGGCTTTTTCTGCCTCAAAGTGAACTCCTAAAACAGCACCATCTCCATCAAACCAATGCCCTACTCGTTGATCGCCTCTACTTAACCTTCCAGGACCGTTGCGATATAGAGAGCCTCTTAATTCTGAGGGAATTGCCCCAGATACTACTGATAAATTTGTCAGATTAAATTCTTTTGCTGGTTCTAGAACTGCTTGTGACCAGTTTGGGTAGTCTCTTGTAGATACCATAGTTTATAAGTTATTCAAATCCTAATGCAGAAATAGCTAAACAACCCCAACCAATAATAAAGGCGAGTCCGCCCAATGGCGCAATTGCGCCCAACCATTTGATACCAGTCAAGCTGAGAGTGTATAAGCTACCAGAAAATAGAGCAATACCAATAATAAAGGCAATTCCAGACGTATTTAATAAGGGATCAGGGTTTTCGGTGCGAGTTAATAATAATGCTACTAAAATCAAAGCCAAAGCATGATACATCTGATATTGAGTACCAGTTTTCCAAATTTCTAAGGCTCTTTCGGTTAACTTTTCTTTTAAAGCGTGGGAAGCAAATGCACCAAGGGCTACAGATAAGCCTCCTAAACTACTTGCGATCGCTAAAAATATTCGAGTCATTTCATTTAACATTTAACATTTAACATTTATTTTCTTGATAATTTGTCTGCCCAACGGGTAGTTTCTGGTAAACGATATTTGGTTAGGCATTTTATTGTATAGTCTTTGGCGGTAAGTAAGCTAATCTTATGTCCGATAGAAACATAGATCGGTTTGACATTAGTACGAGACCGCAATACGATACCGATGGTTTCATCTTTGTCGAGTAATGGTGTCCAACTACCTTTTTCTGTAGCTACAGTTTCATGTTTGCCAATAAATAGAGATTTTGCTACGCCAATAGTAGGGATATCGAGCAATACTCCTAAATGACAAGCTAACCCAAAGCGTCGGGGATGTGCTAAACCTTGACCATCACACAGTATAAGATCAGGAATAGTTTGTAATTGCTCCATCACTTTAAGAATGGCTGGAATCTCCCGAAAAGACAAATAACCAGGAATATAGGGAAATGTAGTAGGAATTTTTGCGATCGCTGTTTCTAATAGTTCCAAATTAGGAAAGCTTAATACAGCAACAGCAGCCTGAGTAATAGTGTAGTTTTCTTTAAAACCTACATCTACCCCAGCAACATAGCTAACTTTTCCGAAACAATCTTTAGTAATAACCTGATGCCTGAGTTTTTCTTGAATTACTTTGGCTTCTGCTACGGTTTCAACATTTATTAGTTCTTGCATCCCTCATCCTTTAAAATGATCCCTGGAGTTAGTATAGGTAATTAATCAAGGTGGTTAAAAAATTGAGTAACGAGATTCTTGTCAGTATTGGTGTAGTCTTATTCTGTGGATTAATATTGGTTGTTTCTGCTGTATTTGGTAATAGTAGCCAACAAGAAGCTATTGCGTCAGAAATTCAAGCAACCCAGAATAGTCCTCAGCTAATTGCTCAAAATACCAACATCAAAAAGGAAATTACAACTATGGATATGTCTAACGCCGTCACTACCGACTCAGGGCTAAAGTATATTGTAGTCAAAGAAGGAGACGGTGCAAGTCCCAAAACTGGAGATAGAGTTACAGTTCATTACACAGGTACCTTAGAAGATGGAACTAAATTTGATAGCTCCAGAGATCGCAATCGTCCTTTTGATTTCAAAGTCGGTGTCGGACAAGTGATTAAGGGTTGGGATGAAGGAGTAGGTGATATGAAAGTAGGAGAACAACGTACTCTAATTATTCCCCCAGAGTTAGGCTATGGTGCTAGAGGTGCTGGCGGTGTTATTCCCCCTAATGCAACTTTGATTTTTGATGTGGAACTATTGAAAATAGGTTAATAGGTTTTAGGTCTTAGGGATTAGGTATTAGGTTTAACTATTACCTATTTCCTTTGCCTAGCATAACTAAATATTAATTTGGTTGGTGATAGCCAATGATCGGAATTTCTGTTGGATGTTCCGATTTACAGGTTCTATTTGGAAAGTCACAACCAAAGACTGCTGGTTTTTGCCAACTGAGGGGAATCTCTAATAGATCTCTTGCCCCTGTAATACCTTGTCCGATGAAAAGAAGTAGAGCTAAACAATTTAAAATAATATGCACGTTGCGCCAGCGATTGGCTCGATCTTTATAAATATCTTCCACAATTGCTAAAGAAAAAATCATTAACAAAGCAACTACAATTCCGTAATAGTAGTGTGACCAGTACCATTCTTTTCCTAAGCGATAAACTCCATCTTGCGCCCCCAAAATAATTAAACCCATTCCTGATAAGGTGGCAAACACACCACGCCATAGTGGGAGTTTAGCACGATATAACAATACTAGGGATGCAATAGTAGCAATAAACATTAATGAAATAAAAATAACTTGAAAATTATCCAATTCTCCTGCTTTTTGTTTATCTACAAATCCTTGATACCCGAAAACTACAGAGTAAGCTAGAGCGATTAAAGTAACCCCTACAACACTCCCCGTAAGCCAACGTCCGATTTGGACGTGTTCTCGCCCCACAACGGGGGGAATTTTGCTTTTTTCCCCTCTTTTGGTTGCTAATCTTCTTTGTCTGGTTTGCCAAGAAAAGTTAGCTACTATTCCTATAACGGGAAAGACAAAAGCAACTGCGATCGCAGGATGGAGCAGACTAATAAAGTCAACACTTTTCAGATAAGTAAAAGCAGGAGTAAATTGGGGAATTAGATTCCAGTTATTCATGATAGCTTCTCGATTTGGTTCAGTTTACTCATCATATTCCCAGGAAGTTGGGAGATTATGATTAATAGTTGCTTAATTTTTCAAGATTAGAGGATGAAAGATTCATTGCACAGTAATAGTTTTTACAGTTATTTAGATCGCATTCTGGTGATTATTCCCGTACAGAATGAAGCAGCAACTATTGGAAAAGTAATTAGTAGTCTGCAAAGTTATGGCTTAAGCCAAATTCGGGTGGTGGATAATGGTAGTAGCGATCGCAGTTCTATGATTGCTCAAGAATATGGTGCAGAAGTTGTTACAGAAAAGATTATCGGTTATGGACAGGCTTGCTGGAGAGGATTACAGAATATCCCATCAGAAATAGAGTGGATTCTATTTTGTGATGGGGATGGGAGTGATGATCTGAGTTGTTTACCCCAATTTTTTCGGTTACGGGAAAAGTATGATTTGATATTGGGCGATCGCAGTGCTACGGCGGAAGGTAAAGCTGCGATGACTCCTGTACAGCATTTTGGCAATAGTTTAGCTGGTTGGTTAATTAATCTGGGTTGGGGATATGGTTATCGAGATCTGGGTCCTTTGCGCTTAATTCGACGCTCTGCTTTGGAAGCAATTGATATGCGCGATCGCAATTTTGGCTGGACAGTAGAAATGCAAGTTAGAGCCATAGAATGTGACTTAAATATCTGTGAAATTCCTGTGGGCTATCGTCTGCGTCAGGGAGGAAAATCGAAAATTTCTGGTACAGTTTTAGGCAGTATTAAAGCAGGAATAATTATTCTGAGTACTTTGGGAAAATTATATTTAAAAAAGCTGCAATTTTCTAATTTATCCTATCTCAGTGGCATTTTAATTTTATTGGGAGCAATCTTTTTAATTCCTTTTGGCGATTTTCGGAATCCTGATGTTTTTCCTTATTTCTGGTTGGGAATGGGAATTATGAGTCTAGGATTTATTGCTAGTTGGGGCATTAAATCAATTAGTAATTGGTGGTTTTGGGGAATCGCGATCGCAGCTAGATTATTACTTTTACCCATGTATCCAGGAAATGATATCTGGCGGTATATCTGGGAAGGATTAATTCAACTTCAAGGTTTTAGTCCCTATGAATTTGCTCCCAATGCTTCAGAATTAATTTCTTATCGTACTGAATGGTGGTCACAAATAAATCATCAAAATGTATCGGCAATTTATCCTCCTGTAACTCAGTTGGGGTTTAAATTTATTGCTGCTATTTCTGAGCATTTTATATTATTTAAGTTGGCTTTTATTGTAGCAGATTTGTTAATTTGTTGGTTGCTAAGTCGCAAGTTCAGTTATCAACAAACCTTAATTTATGCTTGGAATCCTCTAGTTATTTATTCTTTTGCGGGGGGAGGACATTATGATAGTTGGTTTATCTTACCTTTAGTAAGTG
>JASJDB010000444.1 GCA_030065315.1 Xenococcaceae cyanobacterium MO_167.B52
AATATTTAACGGAAAATTCAGAACATTTGACATAAACTTAATTTCAGATTAGAAGAACCAGGAGACATTCTGATGTCTAAGATCAAAGATGAAATGCCTGTACTTTTCCGACATGAAGGGGACTGGGTAGGTATTTATACAACAGTTGACAATGATGGCAATATCCTCGACAAGAATGAATCCCATCTAACTTGCGAATTTCCTGAAGATGGAGAATATCCCTACTTTCAAACTAATCGATATACATGGGCTGATGGTAAATACCAGGAGTATAAGTTTCCAGGAATGTATCGAGACAAGAAGCTTTGGTTTAACACGGAACGTATTGATGGTCACGCCTGGGAAGCCGACGATTCCATCATTATCCTCTACTTCAGTTACAAAGACATAGCCAATGCCTATATCTACGAAATGATCCATCTTAGTCCCGATAATAACCATCGCGCTCGTACCTGGCATTGGTTCAAGAATAATGAAATTTATCAAAGAACTCTAATTAAAGAAGAGCGAAAGCAATAGATTAATCTTGTTATAGTGTTTCTCAAATTAGTGGAGTACAACGAAGCATTAACCTAAATCAAAGCATCAAGACTGTACCTCATGTAAATGAGAACCGCTATCTAACAGTCATTTTGATTCAAATGACTCTAAAAATTGTTCTAGGTCTTTTGTTTTGAGACGAAAGCGGTTAAAGTCTTTGAGGATTTCTTTAATCTGTATTAAGTCATTTTTTGATACAAATTTAGTTAATTGTTGTTTAAAAAGTACTAAAGTGCGATCGCCAAACCAGAGATTTTTAAGATTCTTAATAATGCGCTCTCCAGAATCTGGTTGCAATAATCCTAGTGTCTGTAATTCTTGAATTGCCACCCTAATATGTACTAGTGGCTCACTAAACATTCTGTAGGGTGGTACGGGCTCATGCAATAATGCAACTTCATCGTCTTGAAAATCTTCTTCTTGACAATAAAGATTAAAAATTTTACCAAAACCCCTCATTCCTAACTCTTTCATTTCGAAGGCACGAATTGCACCAATAGAACAACCGCCCCATACTATCCATCCTTTAGAAATCGCTTCTCTAATTTCTAAATGGCTCACGGACAAATAATTATGAAATATGCCATCAACGATCACTATTGTTCCTAGTTGCTCAGATTGACAGAGCAAGGTCAGATCCCCTCGTTTAATAGGAGGCAATATTTTAAAATCTTGTAATAATTTTGGTTGGGATAATAGTGCTAAAGTTGGTCCTCCGTAAAGAATTAAATTAGAGTGAGTTGGCATAATTTCTTAGTCTAATACCTACTCTGAGAGAAGCTGCGTTAAAGTTTTCCATTTTTGGGATAATTATTCTAATTACTGATAAAGGATCGGACTCTTTTGTTAATACAATACGACAAATAGAATTTATATTATTGGCTTTTATATTTATAATTACATTATTTAATAATTGAGGAATAGAATTTAGGTTTTTAGAAAAATCCTGTATATCTGAAAAGTGAATTGTTTTATGAGTGCTGCTAGCTTCTTGATATCGTTGTTGAATGAATTGCTCTATTTCTAGCTCGGTCAAATTAGCAAAACGTTCTACTGTTTTTTGTAAATCTTCTCTTGCCCCATGAATAAAAGATAGTCTACTTTGAGCTGCTTCACAAATTGCTCTCATGATCGCAACATTTTTATTAGGATGACAACCAAATCCTGCATTAATATACAGAGGATTAAAGCTATCTAAATCGAAAATAATAGCAGCAAAATAAGCTACTTTATATGGGTTATAAACATAGCGTAGATAAATTTTCAACCCTGCCTTAGTTATTTTTTTTACTAATGACATTGCTAATTCTGATAATGATTCTGGAACAACTAAATAGGATGTATCCTTGATTAATTGAAAAGAACTAATATCGCGTTCAATAACTTCTAAAACTGCTTGTAAAGTCGCTTCTTGTACAGAGTTTCCTGAAGCCAAACCATTCGAAGTTGAACCAAAAATACTATCTTGAATTTGATTACTAATAAATGGCAAAAATACTAATTCTGCTGGTACAAAAGTAGGACAATAATGTAAAATATCTTCTGCTTGAACAACAGATATAGGTAAATTAAGATCGACTTCTGTATTAATTAAGGGACAGAAATCAAGGATAGCAGTTTTTCTTTGTTGACCATCCAGAACTTTTATGGGAGTTGCTGTTAATATTCTAATTCCATTTCTGTTTTGCTCTGCTGCTGCATATTCAATTGCCTCCATATAAGCACTGACTTGTGCCTCTTTTTCTGTAACTCCTTTTCCTGCATTTACGCAAAGAGAACGGGGATGAGCATTAGGGCGAATACTCGCAAAGACAGGAATATCGATACGATCTAGTTTGGTAATATCCGTAATTCGAGAAATACCCAATTGTGCAGCAAATTGACGAGCCTTAGTCAGGGTAGCATTTAGAGACACTTCCCGATAACTCGTACTTAAATATTCCATTGCTATTTAATGCGATCGCACTTTTTATTTGTTTTGAGAGTTATTAAGTTCTTTTGTTTTTTCTAACGATATAGAAACAGAAGCTAATGGATTATTGTCATCAATTATTGCTGCTGCTAGAGTTTTCTGACTTGCTCTAATTAAAAGATAGCTACAATACCGTAATCGATTTTAGTGAAAAATCTCCAGAAGAATTGCTATTGACTTCAAAAGAAGTTATTGAAATAAGGAGGTATGCTTTTGACTATTTAAATAATCTAGAAATAATTTTGTTATCTTGGCGAGATAATATAGTCGACCAAAATTTAATTTTTGAACAATTTTATCCTTTGGTAAGTAATAAGAAATGCTTTCCTGTAACTTTATTTCAAGATAATTTTTCAGAGGAAATTGATCAAGCTTGTAACTCTGATGATAATTGTCCTAAACCACCTAAAAGTGTTTGTCCTGCTATAACTAACTTTTATAATTATTGTGAAAATAAAATAAAATTAGCAGATAAAAAGATAGATGAGTGCAATTCTCAATTAGAATTAAAATGGTGTTTAAAAGAAGTCATGGCTAATCGCCAAATAAACAAAATAAATCTCAATCAAAAAACACAACTTGGTCTTCACAATCTTTTGTCGCTGGAAAATAATCTTCCTCATCCAATTAATACCCAAGAGATTGAAAGACTCTGTATTGCATTAAAATGTCAACCAGGAGATTTACTAAAATTAGTATCAAAATCAGATATTAATACATAAGATGAGAATATACGATGATAACAAGAACCACAAAGCTTAATTTTTAATTAAGTTTTCTCAGATGAGAAGTTTTTAACTTAGAAGAGGGTTGGGAGAGCAATAATGAGCCAACTTATCAAGAGAGCTTTTTTAGATACGGAAGATGGTCAGATTCTTTACCGCATCGGTGGAGAAGGTAACCCACTGCTGTTATTGCATATGACTCCTCGTAGCAGTGATGAATTTTGTGAATTAATGCCAATTCTGGCTCAAAATAGACAAGTCATTGCTATGGATTTAATGGGGTTAGGTGATTCTGACAAACCTCCCAGAATTTATTCAGTTATGGACTATGCCAAAACGGTAATTGCCCTTTGGGATCATTTGGGTATCAAACAATGCAGCATTCTCGGCAGTCTAACAGGTGGTTATATCGCTGGAGAAATAGCAGCAGCCTATCCACAGCGAGTTAATAAATTAATTCTCTGCAATGTACATGGATTTGATCAAGAAGAGACTGAAAAAATCGCTCAAAGATATGCTCAAGGATTTCAAATTAAAGCAGATGGTTCTCACCTGATGCAGAGATGGTTGGCTCGTGTTAATTACGTTGGCATGGGGGAGTTAAATCATCGTTGTGTTATCGAAGATTTAAAGTGTTTTGGCTCTCCTGTATATACTGGTTTGGCTGTAGCAAACTACTGTCTTGATGCCCCCGAAAGATTTCGTTCAATTCAATGTCCTACTCTAATTTTGTCTGGAGAAAAGGCATTAGAACCTTTAGAAAAAGCTGGTTTAGCTAAAGCTAAGAATCAATTTTGGCTCTCACAATCGATTCTCCATAGCAAAAAGTTTGAAATCCCAGGTGGAACTCTCTGGATGCTAAATCAGAAGCCACAAGAAATCTCTACAATAATATTAGATTTTCTCGCGTAACAAAGATAAATCCAATAAATTAATAGATAAAAACTTGAGGGGGAACAGAGATGGTTAAAGGATTGGATAAAAATAGCGCATCTTCCCAGAATGGTAACATCAGTATCCCGCATATCCATAATGGTCTTCGAGCGAATAAAAGCACCTCTATTGGACGTCAACACGTAGAGTCAGAAGAGTCACTCAACTCAGTAGTGAATTTTCCGATGGCACCATTTGAGGTTGGGAACTTTCTCACTGGCAAATATGGTACAACCCAGATCCTCTCTGCTGATGAATCCACTGGCGAATCAACCCAGCGAGTTACCCTGAAAAAAGGATGGAGCGCGCCCATTGGACACTTCAACACCGATATTGAAATATTTGTGCTGACTGGCAAACTTCGCCAGGGCGGATTTCTCTTGCGTGATCTCAGCTATTCCTTCCTTCCCGCAGGTATTCCTAGCGGTCCCTGGGTAGCAGAAGAAGATACTGTACTTCTGTGGATGCCAGATGCTACACCCACTTATGAAACTCAAGATTACGCCAGCCTGGAGCAAATTCCTGAGAACTCTGCTTATCATGTAAAGATGCAGCATCATGAACGGATGGATGAGTATTTACCAGCACATGAACTTCATGCTATGAAATGGGAAAGTACAACCTTTTTACCTCCTGGCTCAGCACGCAAAAGTCTCTATACCAATAAAAAAACTGGACGGGCTACCTGGATTCTCGGCTTAGTTCCTATGTGGATTGAAGGAAACTTTTATGCTGGTCATCCCACTATTGAAGAAGCCTACGTCATTTCGGGAGATGTTCAGGGGCATTGGTCAATGAGCGATGATCCTTTTAATCGTCGTTATGCGATTATGGGTAAGGATGGCTACTATTGGCGACCAGCACATATACCTCATGGACCATTTTGGACAGAACAAGGTTCACTACTGCTATTTCGTACCAAAAACCGCCTGGACTGCTACTGGATGCTGCATAATCCCGATATTACTCAACAAGACCAAACACGTTTACAGACAGCACTTGGTGAAGACAAGTCAGTTTAAGCAAACCATTCAAAAAATCTCAAAAACTTTTGACTTTTGACTTTTGACTTTTGACTTTTGACTTTTGACTTTTGACTTTTGACTTTTGACTTTTGACTTTTGACTTTTGACTT
>JASJDB010000029.1 GCA_030065315.1 Xenococcaceae cyanobacterium MO_167.B52
TTTTACCTGTCTTGGCTGGAGTCTGTTTTGGCATCAGCTTCATCTGTTCTCCACAGCAAATCTCTGAATGAGTCATACTTTCTGGACAGAGACAAGGCTTCTCAACTATAGCATGACTTTATAGTTGTATAATGAAATGAGAATATTAAAATATTTATGATCGAAGTTAATTGGATTGCAGCTTTAATTGGTGGGATGCTAATTGGACTGAGTGCAACTATTTTGCTGGCTTTTAATGGTCGCATTGCTGGTATTAGTGGGATTGTTAACGGTGCCATCAAATTTAAACCAGAAGAGAATTGGCGGTGGCTATTTATTTTGGGGATGTTGGGAGGTGGTTTAATTTACGAATATGTCTTTGCCTCAGAACCTACTCCTGTATCTTCTTTTGCACCAGTAGCGATGATTGTTGGTGGTTTTCTAGTCGGTGTCGGTACGCGGATGGGAAATGGTTGTACTAGCGGTCATGGTGTTTGTGGTTTGGGTCGATTATCATTCCGCTCTCTAGTTGCGGTAATTACCTTTATGATTACTGCGATTATTACAGTATTTATTACTCATCATGTGATTTAGTTCTTGGTTATTAGTTATAAAAAATGAAACAGAAATTAATTGCTCTTTTATCTGGACTGCTATTTGGTTTTGGCTTAAGCCTCTCCCAAATGATAGATCGCGATCGCGTTTTAGGATTCTTAGATGTTGCAGGAGACTGGGATCCTACACTATTATTTGTCTTGGGTGGTGCGGTTGGGGTAACAGTAATTGCTTTTCGCTTTGTACTACGTTTACCGCAACCAATTTTCAATAGTAAATTTTATTTACCCACTAGGAAAGATATTGACCTTCCTTTAATTCTCGGTACTGCAATTTTTGGCATTGGTTGGGGTATTGCAGGATATTGTCCTGGTCCTGGCATTACCGCTTTGGTTTTAGGAACACCGAATCCAGTTTTGTTTGTAATTGCTTTTATAGTAGGTTCATTAATTTATCAATGGTATGCAGGTTTATCATTGAATAGCAATCCCTCAGAACAAAAACAGTTCAAGTAATAGTCTTGAAGATATGCAGACCAAAAATTATCAATGAAAGTCAGTAAATTTTTACAAAAATACAGTAACGGAAAAAGAGCTTTTCCCAAGATTAATCTACAGGAAGCAGAATTAGTAAAAGTTAATCTAAGTAACGTAGATTTAACCGCAGCAGATCTAAGACAAGCTAGACTAGGAAGAACTAATTTAAGTGGTGCTTGTTTACGTAAAGCGGATTTAAGTGAATCTATTTTATGGGGTACGGATTTAACCAAAGCAGATTTAAAGAAAGCTATTTTAAGAGAAGCCGATCTTAGTGGTGCGATTTTAACCAAAGCTAATTTAAAACAAGCTAATTTAACTAAAGCGATTTTAAAAGGGGCAAATCTCAGCAATGCTAAACTTTCTGAAGCTTTAATGTGGGAAGTCGATCTGCGTCCTACTGCTGATTATCGTACTAACTTAAATCATACCGATCTCAGTAATGGCGATCTGAGCTACGCTAATTTGAGTATGGCAATTTTATATCAAGCTAATTTAGATGGTGCTAAACTATGTCGGGCTAATTTAGGTGCAGGAATGGGACTAACTACCGATCTAACAGAGGCTAGTTTACAGGGTGCAGATCTGAGTTATGCTAATTTCAGTGGTGCAATTTTGTCTAAAGCTAATTTACGGAACGCAGACTTGACGGGAACAAATCTCGATGATGCGGATTTAACGGAAGCGATTATGCCTGATGGTACAGTTTATAAATCAGATTGAGAACAAGCGATCGCACTTCTAAGTGAGATTGAAATCAAGCGATCGCTTTAATAATCTCAATTAAAATTAACTCGCTTTAATAATCTTTTCTTTTAGCCAAGAATCTACTAACATCTCGACTGAAACTTGTTGTTCTTGAGCAATTTCTAAAAGTTTGTTCATTAAATTACCTTCGACAGAAACTAAATAATGTTTGCGTTTGATATCGACATCAAAATCTACTTCTGGCAGATTTTCTTCATATTCACCCAGATCGTGAGTATCAAAAAAATCTACTAATTCTTCAGTAGAATCAAATTTAGGTAACTTTTTAGATTTATTTTCTGTCATATAACTTCCTCTCTTTTTTTGCCATATCTCTGGCACTTAAAATTAGAGCTTGATTAGAGAATTTATAAATAAACAAGACAGTTAAATAACGTCCTGCATCAGTTTGTCCCAAAGCTAAGTAGGGTTTGCTGAAAAAGTGTTTTGGCGAGGTTCAGAAGTCAGAAGTCAGAAGTCAGAAGTCAGAAGAGGTAATCAGAATAATCTAGACAATCTCAAAGTGTATGGGTTTTGAAGGTAAAGAAGCTTATTTCTTGCACTTTATCAACTTTACCTGAAGACCAAACCATTGATTTGTCAAGGTTTTAGACTTATTAAGCAAGTCCTATTTACTCCAAAAAATTTATGCCCCTAATGCTCCAGAGTGGTTACGCTTGATTCCTGCCGTAGAAATCCTGCGACAAGTATGGGGTCAACAATTTTATGCGCCTGTTCAGGGCAAGGTTAAATGGCGCACACCAAAAGATATGCCTCCTTCGACCATAGCGATTCATTCTCCTTATAATGTGGAGGCTTACTATAGTTCTAAAAGAAGCGTTAATTGGGTAGGCTACAAGGCTCATGTAACTGAAATCTGCGATGAAGATACACCCCACTTCATTACTCACGTTCAAACTGGATAGCATTTTCAAGCGATATAATCATGATGATTCAACTAAAGTCTTTTGTTTGAAAGGATTTAAGACTACTTAATCTTAGATGACAATATTTTGTTAAGACGACAAATAATTAGTTACTGTACACGTGGGGTAGTTTACCTAATTACCTAGATGAGCCTAATTTTATTGATTGGTATCAGTGCTTCAATTCTCTTTATTTGTAGTAGCATTCGGCACCTCCTGTTTCAATCTAACTTTGATTTAGCGATTTTTGACAATGCCCTGTATTTAATTAGTCAAGGACAACAACCTTTTGTTGCTTTTAGAGGGTTGCATATTTTAGGGGATCATGCAGCTTTAATTCTCTATCCTTTGGCTGGGCTGTATAAAATTTATCCCAGCATTTACTGGCTGTTTGCCATACAAGCTGTAGCTTTGGCATTGGGGACTCTACCTTTATGGTATCTTGCTCGGGAAGCTGGGTTAAAGCAGACAGAGACAAAAACTGTAATCTTAGTGTATCTGCTTTACCCACTGATTTTTAATGTCAATTTAGCTGACTTTCACCCAGAGGTTATGGCTATACCAGCAATTTTAGGTGCTGTATTAGCAGCAAGGAAGAAGCAATTATGGTGGTTTATTTTAGCGATCGCTTTTATTTTAAGCTGTAAAGCTGTATTGGCTCTAACTGTCGTAGGCATGGGGGTTTGGTTAATCGGATGGGAACGAAAATATCAATACGGCGCGATTGCAATTAGCTCTGGTTTAGTTTGGTTTGCCCTCGCAACTCAAATAATTATTCCCCATTTTAGTGGTAGTGAAGCAGCAGCAGTTGATCGCTACAGTTACTTAGGTAATTCTGTACTGGAAATTATTCAAAATCTACTGTTAAAACCTTGGTTAATTGGCAACCAAGTTTTTTCTTTAGGGACTCTTGAATATATAATTCTGTTAATTTTGCCAGTACTTTGGGCAATTTCATTTCGTTCTAACTATACCCCTTTAATTGGTGCTATCCCCATTCTGCTGGTTAATATACTTTCTGAGTCTGCCAGTCAGCGCAACTTAGTTCACCAATATTCTTTACCTATCTTGCCTTGGCTATTTTTAGTAGTAATTTCTACTATGGCTGCGCGGAAAGCATGGCTCAAAAGTCAAAGAGCAATATTACTGTGGTCAATTTGTGCTTTTTTAGCCCTGGCAAAATTTGGTTACTTTGGTTCTTTGTATTTAGAATCTCTTGATACTTGGCGAGCTACCAGCGAAGCCATAGCTCAGATTCAAACTAAAGATGGAGTGTTAACTAATACTGATATTGCTCCTCATCTAACTCATCGTCCTCTTGTCCAACTAGCTACTATTGGTTCAGAGTCTAATGATTTAAGTGAAATTAAATACGTCTTACTGAATTTTCGTCATCCTGGTTGGGCTAGTTCCAGGGAAACAGTTGAGATTTTAGGGCAAAAACTCAGACAAATGCCAGAATTCAAACTCCAATATCAACGAGATGACGTAGTTTTATGGGTCAAAATTAGGGATAATTGACACACAAATATAGCAATTCTCGTACTGCTGAGGTACGGTAGCCTTAGGCTTTTTGTTCATTGTTCATTGTTCATTGTTCATTGGATGTACCGCATAACTGTGAGAAGCGCCATATTAGAGATTACTACAAACACTATTCAATCTTTATCAATACTTTATCTATTTCTTCAGTAATTATATCCAAACTTTAAAAAAACTACTAACAATTCAAAACAAGTATCAGTAGAATTGTTGATATAAAGCAACCAGACATTAAACACTGATGCAACTATAAGATGAGAGGTTGATTACTAAATAATAAAATTAGTATTTTTTACAAAATATTTTCAATCAATTGAAAACTTAATCAGTAAAAAGCATGACCAATACTATTATTAATAACAATATTTTTGAAAATTATAATAAAGAGTTTCGTTCTTTCGATGGGAGTGGTAATAATCTCAATAATCTAGATTATGGGATGGCGGGAAATCCCCTATTAGATAAAGCACCTTTAGAATATGGTGATGGTTATAGCTCCCCAACTGGGGAGGATCGGGCAAATCCTCGTACTATTAGTAATACGATCGCAAAACAAATAGAAGACACTTCAAGCGATCGCGGTTTGACTAATCTGATCTGGGCATTTGGACAGTTTGTCGATCACGACTTAGACTTAGTTGCCGATGCAGATGTATCAGCTAATATTCCAGTACCGACAGGAGATACTTGGCTGGATCGATTTGGTACAGGAGAAGTAGAAATCGTAATGAACGAGAGTGGATTTGTGCCAGGGACAGGTACAGATGCTAGTAATCCTCGTCGCCTACCCAATGGTATTACCTCTTGGCTAGATGGTTCTAATATTTATGGCTCTGATGCCAAAAGAGCGGAGTTTTTACGGACTAAAACAGGAGGACTACTTAAACTGAGTTCAGGGGATTTACTTCCTTTTAACGACGGAACTCAAGACAATGACGATCCTAGAGGTGGCGACCCCACAAGATTATTTGTTGCTGGAGACGTTAGAGCTAATGAAAATTCGGTACTCGTCTGTATGCACACTTTGTTCGTCAGGGAACACAATCGTATTGCTGGAGAATTAGCTTCTGCTCATCCTACTTGGACTGATGAACAACTCTATCAAAGAGCTAGAGAAATCAATATTGCTCAATATCAATCTATTATTTACAACGAGTATTTACCCTCTTTACTGGGTTTAGATGCTTTACCAGAATATAGCGGTTACGATGATTCTATTGACCCTAGTATTACCCGCGTGTTTGCTAATGCTGCTTTTCGGATGGGTCATAGCCAACTAAGCTCAGATATTCTGCGTCTGGATTCCGAAGGAAATGAAATTGCGGAAGGTAATTTAACTTTAGCTGAGGTGTTTTTCCGTTCTGCTACTGTGGTACAAGAAACGGGAATTGATCCCATTTTAAGGGGTGTGGCTTCTTCTCTCAGTCAGAATGTTGATCCTAAAACTATCGATGATGTGCGAAATCTCTTGTTTGGTTTTGGTGCAAATGCAGTAGGAAGAGACTTATTCGCCATTAATATTAATCGCGGTAGGGTCAATGGTTTAGCTGACTACAATACTATTCGTGAAGCTTATGGTTTAGATAAAGTTACTAGTTTTGCTGAAATCACCTCCGATCCTCAATTACAAAGCCAATTAGAGAGTCTTTATCCCACAGTTGATGATATAGATGCTTTTGTCGGTTTAATGGCAGAAGATCACGTTTCTGGTGCTGCAGTAGGAGAAACTATCAGAGCGGTTTTGGTACATCAATTTGTGGCTCTTAGAAATGGCGATCACTTTTACTATAAAAACACCTTCTCTCCTGAAGAAATTGCCCTGATCGAAGACGCTACTTTTTCCGAGATTATCCGTCGCAATACCAATACAACCGTTATTCAAGATAAGGCTTTTTCCCTACTTAACGAAGGCACAATTAAAGGTGAAACTATCAACGGTGGTTTAGGGCAAGACACGATCTATGGTCATGGTGGAAACGACACAATCAAAGGGAATGCAGGGGATGACCTCTTATCTGGTAATGTCGGAAAAGATAACTTATCAGGAGGAAACGGATCAGATACCCTCTGGGGTGGAAATGATAACGATCTGCTACGAGGCGGAAATGACAACGATCTCTTATACGGTAATACTAGTGCAGATCGGTTAATCGGTGAATCAGGAGATGACACCCTTGTGGGTGGTAATGACAACGACTCACTATACGGCAATATCGGCAATGATAGTTTAATCGGTAATGCTGGAGCAGATAAACTCTTTGGTGGTGATGGAGAGGATATCCTCAGAGGTAGTGATGATGATGATTTATTACGAGGACAAGGGGATAACGACAGATTATTCGGAGATGCTGGAGCCGATAATCTTTTTGGAGACAATGGCTGGGATACTATCTATGGTGGAAGTGGCAATGATTCACTACGCGGTAATAGTGGTAATGACATCTTAAAAGGACAGGGAGACAATGACACTCTCTATGGTGATAACGGTTCAGATACTTTGTCAGGAAATTTAGGAGATGATCTTTTAGTTGGTGGTAACAATAACGATCAACTTAGAGGAGATGAAGGTAATGATACTCTGATTGGAGGAGCAGGAAAGGATCGCTTTATTCTACAGCAGCAAACTGGTACTGACCAAATTCAAGACTATGAAGATAATATTGACAAATTTGTCTTAACCGATGGACTAAATTTTGCCGACATCCAATTAGTACAAGGTATTGATTCTATTTCCATTAATATCCAAGATACCAACGAAGTTCTAGCAGTAATCAATGATGTGGGAATTGACTCTCTTGATATAGATGATTTTATCGCATCCATATAACAGTGAAGAATCAATGATGAACGATCAACGATGAACAATGAACAATGAACGATCAACGATGAACGATCAACGATGAACGATCAACAATTGCTATAATTCAAGAGTATTATGGCAAAAAAAATTACCGATTCCTCAGAACAACTGTTATTAAAATCGGGTCATCTTTGGTCGAGATTGACCCAACAAACAGAATATGCCCGTCAAACTGGCGCACTACACTCAATTACTACCGACTATCAATTCATTGAGCAAAATAATATTTCTTTTCTAGTTCGTAGTGTTTCTAATTTAGTCAAAAAAGAAAAAGCTCAACAAAAACAAAAGCAAAAAGAAACTATTACTGGCAAATATTTTGATCCTTTTCTACCCTATGAAGAGGATTTGTTTGTGAGTGATATTTCTCCCACTCATCTTTGTTTGCTTAATAAGTTTAATGTTGTAGAGCATCACTTACTTATAGTGACTCGCGATTTTGAAGAACAAGATAATTTATTAAATTTTCATGATTTTGTCGCTTTATGGGCTTGTATGCAAGAAATTGACGGATTAGCCTTTTATAACGGCGGTAGAATTGCTGGCGCATCCCAAAGACATAAACATCTACAACTTGTTCCCCTGCCATTTATCCCTAATACAGAGACTATTCCCATTCAACCAGCGATTAATGAAGTAGTATTTAGTAATGCTCTAGGCAGAATACCCAGTTTTCCCTTTAATCATGCGATCGCCCAAATTAAAATTACCGATCTAGACAGTCCCTTGATTGCTGGAAAAACGATGCTAGATTGCTACCATTCCTTACTAGAAAAGGTTGGCTTATCGATAGATATGGAATCCTTGTTACAACCAGGAGCTTATAACTTACTAGCTACTCGTCATTGGATGCTCCTAGTTCCGCGATCACAAGAAGCTTTTAACAATATTTCCATTAATTCTCTCGGTTTTGCTGGTTCTCTGTTTGTAAGAGATCGACCTTCCTTAGAATTACTCAAAGAATTGAGTCCCATGAAAATTTTAACTAATGTAGGTATCCCAAATCACAACTAACCACTAAGCACTAACAATACTCCAAACTCACTTATGGTAGGTTGTATTCTATAACTAGCAAATTTTAATTTGAGATTTTATGAAAATAGCAATTACTGGTGCAACAGGATTTGTCGGGAGTCGTCTTGTCGAACAATTACATACTCAAGGTCATCAAATTTTAGTTCTCACTCGCAGCAGTTCCAAAGCGAAAAAAGTTTTTCCTAGTTCAGTTTTTTCCCGATTAGAAATAGTTGAATACACCCCTACAGAATCAGGAGGTTGGCAACAGTCTATATCTGGGTGCGATGGTGTAGTTAATCTTGCTGGTGAGCCAATTTCGGAGCGTTGGACATCAGAACACAAAAAAGCGATCCTCGAAAGTCGTCAATTAGGAACCAGAAAATTAGTTGAGGCGATCTCTTCAGCAGAAGTAAAACCCACAGTCTTAGTTAGTGGGTCAGCAGTTGGCTACTATGGTACGAGTGAAACCGTAGCTTTTGATGAAACTAATACTAGTGGGAATGACTTTCTCGCTCAAGTTTGTCAAAAATGGGAAGCTGAAGCTCAAAAAGTTCAAGAATCAGGAGTTAGGTTAGTAATTCTGCGTATCGGTATCGTCTTGGGTAATGGTGGGGGGGCATTGGGTAAAATGATTAACCCCTTCAAAATGTTTGCTGGAGGTCCCATCGGTAGTGGTCGTCAGTGGTTTAGCTGGATTCATCGGGAAGATTTAGTAAATTTAATTATTCAAGCTGTAACCAAGTCAGACATGACAGGAGTTTATAATGCTACTGCTCCTAACCCAGTGCGAATGAAAGATTTTTGTGAAACTTTAGGGGAAGTCATGAACCGTCCTTCTTGGTTGCCCGTTCCTGACTTTGCCTTAGAGTTATTATTAGGGGATGGTGCGATTGTAGTTTTAGAAGGTCAACAGGTACTACCGAAAAATGCTCAAGCTTTTGGTTTCAAGTATCAATATCCCAATCTTAAGCCTGCACTCCAAGATATTGTTCAGTAATCAGTTATTAGTTGTTGAGCGAACCTGGTTGCTACAAAGTTTTGTAATTTTTTTCTGATTTTTTGTCCTCTACTAACAAAAAGCCATTTCATTTTATTATTTTAGATACGAATCATACTCTAGAGTTAAAATCTTGTAACTAAATGCCACTAACCTATACTGTAGAAATAACCCATCAAGGGAAAAGTCAAACAATTCAAGTTTCTGAAGACCAGACCATACTTGACGCTGCGACCAATGCAGATATCGACCTACCTTTTTCTTGTAGTGCTGGGGTTTGTACGACCTGTGCTGCTCAAATTACGGAAGGGAAAGTAAAGCAAGATGATGGGATGGGACTTTCTCCAGATTTACAAGCAGAAGGTTATGCCCTACTTTGCGTCTCTTATCCCCTCTCTGATATTAAGTTAGAATCTGGTAAAGAAGAGGTAGTGTATCAAAGACAATTTGGCAAGCCTGACTGATATACTTATACACGCCTCCGGCAAGCGGTAGGCGGTAGCTTCTTTAAAGCTGATATAGCCCTAGAGAATTTTATATCCTAAATGTCGGGCTGAAAACCCATGTGTCTTGTACCTTGGGATGAAAGCCCGACCAACAAACGCTCCATCGCGACAGCGATACCGCCTAGCCTCTTTCCTTTTGTGTCTCAATATATTTCTTAACTGCATCCTCTGATATATGCCCGACAGAAGCATAGTAAGCTCCTTTGCTCCACAATCCAGAACCCCAAAACTTACAATGAAACAGAAGCTTATCAAGCTTTTGGAATGGGACTAGCGGATTATTCGGTCAGAGTTTTTGATCTTGAGTATTTTGAGGAGAAAGTCACAAGCTAAATGCTTAGAACTGTTTCAATCCCAGTCGATTTGCCAACAGAGAGATTTTTCTCTCTAATGAGTCAATGTGCGGAAATATTCAATGCACATATTGATTGGGCGTTGCTTCACAAAACTTACAACAAATCCAAGGCGCATCACGATTTGTATAGTAAATTAAGACTTGCTTATCCTGATGTGCCTTCTGCGTTATTACAGGCAACTAGAGACAATGCACTCGAATCAATCAAACAGTGTAAATTTAAACGAAACCCACGTAAAAAACCTACTTCTGGACTGCGTTACGACAAACGCACCATGACTTTGAGAGGACAACAGTTAACCCTTAGCTGTATTGGCAAACGAGTAAAGTTGATTCTCAACGTCCCAGACTATTTTAGGGAAATTTACGATAATTGGGATTTTAGAGGGGCGACAGTAACTTATACCAAACAAACTAAACAATTATGGGTAAGACTGGTTTTTGAGCATCCAGACCCAGAAAAACTAAAACATGGCGACGTGCAAGGCATAGATAGAGGACTTTATCATCTTTGCAGCACGAGTGATGGTAAATTTTTTTCCTCAAATAAAATACGGGCTACTCAAAGACGCTACCTATACAATCGAAAGCAGTTGCAGCAAAAAGGCACTCGTTCTGCCAGGCGTAAATTAAAAGCTATGTCTGGACGCGAGAAGCGGTTCATGCGCGATGTTAATCATTGTGTTAGTAAAGAGTTAGCTCATCAATCAGAATATCGGATATTTGCTCTCGAAGACTTGTCAGGGATACGCAATCAAAGAAGAGGTAAAAAGCTTAATAAATGGATGTCTAGTTGGTCGTTTAGTCAATTAGAATTTTTCTTGAGCTATAAAAGTATAGCTTTAGGAAAAGAAACCGCTTTTGTGGATGGGAGATACACCTCACAGCGATGCAGTAGATGTGGCAATACAAATCGTGCCAATCGTAAAAAGTCTCGCTTTCACTGTAAATCCTGCCACTTTGAAACCCATAGTGACATTAATTCAGGGGTTAATATTCGAGATAATTATATCCGAAGGTGTATCCTTTAGTACTTCCTTTCCTCTACTCAAGTTGAGTCGGAGGAACAGGCTTTTGTCAACAAGCCAATCGTGACAGCTTCGCGCTAGTTACAAGCGACGTGGGCTTGTCCCCGTCGTAATTGACAATAAACTTCTGCAAAAATATTAATCTCTCTGACTAAACGTGAATTAATTGTTCAAACTCTGTCCTCAAAGCTGCAAAATTTGCTACTCTAGCAATAATAAGATTATCTTTTTGAATATTATCTAACTCTGACTGCCACTGTTTTACAGTATCCTCGTTTTTCAGCCAAAAATTAATCATAGTTTCTATTACTTCATCCCAATTCCATTGAGGTTTCTGAGGAATCATCTCAGTAGATTCAATAAAGGCATCTAAAGTGCAATCATAGCTACCAAGATAAGCTTTACTACGTTGGGGATTGGTTTCTAATTCTTGTTGGTAGTTAAAAAAAGTAAGAACAGGTGTTATACCAACAATTTCAAAATTATAGGACATAAAGCGCTTTTGAATCGTAATTAAAACAACAAACAATTTTAAAAATATGGCAATATTTTAGGGGCTTCTAAAATACTGCTCTTAGTAATCAAAATACCCAAAAATTAATCAAAAATATCAGTTGTCAAAGAAAGTATTTTTGATAGTTTTAGGTTTTAAAGTACAAAATTATATTTTAAATAATTACTGCAACTAAATTTGTTACCAAATAAGCTGTTTGAAACTGCTGATTTTTGATAATGTAAAAAGTCTTGTGAGTTTTTAAGAGACTGTTGCTAGAGTTCTTTTATTTCTTTTCTACTGGGACTAATTGATCAAACAATTGTCCACTATCTCAATAAAGCCTAGTACCTTTAATCAGAATCTGGTATCTTCTAGGTATAAATTCCCGGTATATGCGAGTGAACACAATTCCCCCTGTTGATTTAACCAGACAACATCAAGTTATTAGCAGAGAAGTAGAAGGCAAAGTTCTAGAAATTTTGCGATCTGGTAAATATATTGGTGGTGCGACAGTTACAGAATTTGAAGACCAGTTTGCCCAATATATTGGTACAAACTATTGCATTGCTGGTAACTCTGGTACAGACGCTTTATATATGGCGTTGAGAGCTTTAGATATTGGAGAAGGGGACGAGGTTATTACTACCCCTTTTACTTTTATTGCTACTTCTGAAGTGATTGTGAGGGTGGGAGCAAAACCAGTTTTTGTAGATATAGATCCAGATACTTTCAACTTAGATCTAGCTAAAATTCCCCCAGCAATCACAGAAAAAACCAAAGCTATTATTCCTGTTCATTTGTTTGGTCAATCTATAGATATGACTGAACTAATGGCGATCGCAAATAAACATAATCTCTATGTTATCGAAGATTGCGCCCAAGCAACAGGGGCGACTTGGAATAACCAAAAAGTAGGTAGTATTGGTGATGTAGGCTGTTTTAGTTTTTTTCCCACCAAAAATCTGGGGGCTTGTGGTGATGGGGGTGCTTTAACTACTAATGACCCCAATATAGCTAAGAAAATTAAACTTTTACGAGAGCATGGTTTGGTAAGAGAACCAGGAGCCAAAGTTACTTATCGTCATGAAATTACGGGATTAAATAGCCGTCTTGATGGAATACAAGCAGCTATTTTAAACATTAAACTAAAATATCTTGATATTTGGAATAATCAACGACAAGAAGCAGCATCCAATTATCAACAACTTTTGGAAAATGTGACTAAAATTCAACTTCCCTCAGCACTTGCGGGAGGAGTTAGTGTCTGGAATCAATATACTATTAGGGTTAAAAATGCTTCTCAAAACGAAGAACTAACTAGGGATACTGTCCGTCAGAAATTACAGCAGCAAGGGGTTATTTCTATGGTTTACTATCCCCTTCCCCTTCATTTACAACCCGTTTATCAAAACTTGAACTATCAACCAGGAAGTTTACCCATAGCAGAACAAGCTGCTATGGAAGTTTTGTCTTTGCCCATGTTTCCCGGTATTACTCTAGAAGAACAACAACAAACTGCTTATCGTCTTAAAGATGCCTTGGACTGAGTTCTGTAAAGACGTAAAACTTCACGTCTTTACACCAACCAAAATCAATCCCATACTCTTAAGCTAATTGAGCAATGACTGATTCTAAAATATCTGCTGCTTGATTAACTTCAGCTTCCGAGACAATTAAAGGAGGAACGAACCTTAGGACTTTAGGACCAGCAGGGACAAGTAATAAGCCCTGTTCCATCGCAGATTTGACTATAGCAATGGAGTTAAGTTCGATATCAGGTTGAATTTCCATACCATTAATTAGACCCCATCCTCTGACTTCAGTGAAGATTTGAGGATATTTATTTGCGATCGCCCGTAATCTAACTCGCAGTTGTTCCCCCCTAGCTTCCGCGTTATGAATCAGATTTTCTTTTTCAATGGTTTCCAATACAGCTAATCCCGCAGCACAAGCAAAAGGATTTCCCCCAAAAGTACTAGCGTGGTTTCCTGGCTCAAATACCGCACAAAAATCCTTACACAACATAGCACCGATCGGAATACCACCAGCTAAACCTTTCGCACTGGTAAAGATATCGGGTTCAACTCCCAAGTTTTCGTAACCCCAGAGTTTCCCTGTTCTACCTACTCCGACTTGTACCTCATCAAAAACCAGTAAGATATTGTTTTCATCACAAATCTTCCGTAATTTAAGGAAATATTCTAACTCGCCAGGACGGACTCCCCCTTCTCCCTGTAGCGGTTCGAGCATGATCGCAGCAACCCTGCGATTTCCCTCATCAATATCAGCGATCGCGTTTTCTATAGCAATAATATCGTTGTAAGGAACATAAGCAAATCCATCGACTAAAGGTTCAAATCCTTTCTGATACTTAGGCTGTCCTGTAGCAGTAATGGTCGCTAGAGTCCGTCCGTGAAAACTAGCTTTTGCCGTCAGAATTACTGGTTGTTCCAAAAAATCTAGAACAGTATGGGCATATTTTCTAACTAATTTAATTGCAGCTTCATTAGCTTCTGCACCAGAGTTACAGAAAAATACTTTATCAGCACAGGAATGCTCTACTAACCATTGTGCTAGTTCTCCCTGTTCACGAATATAGTAAAGATTGGAAACATGATGTAATTTCTGGATTTGCTCAGTTACCCGATCAATGAGGGCGGGATGACCATGACCAAGGGTACAAGTAGCAATTCCTGCAACGAAGTCCAGATATTCTTTTCCTTCTGTGTCCCAAAGACGGCAACCTTGTCCTCTCTCGATGGCAATGGGAAAACGGCCATAAGTGTTCATCACATTGCTGTTAAAAATATTAATATCAAAAGTATTTTCAGTAGCGGAGGAAATTGGGTTACTCTCAATGACAGTTGGCTGACTCACGAATGACTCCTAGTAAATACATATAAGAAATAATAATAAATCTTGGAATGCGAAAGTATAGCTTCGAGGATAAATATGGACGCTTGCGCCAAGAATTAATTGGCGGAATAGTAGCTTTGGCAGGAGTTGTGCTGATTGGCACACTTTGGTACAGGCTAGTGGAAAAATGGTCTTTGTCAGAGTCTGCCTACATGACCATTATTACTCTTTCTACTGTAGGATTTTCTGAGGTTCAGCAATTAGGAGATCGCGGTCGTCTATTTACCATCTGTTTAATTTTAATGGGTGTAATGACCATTGGTTACATTGTTAATCGATTTACAGAGGCACTAATTCAAGGTTATTTTCAGGAAGGGATTAGAATGAGACAAGATCAACAAGCAATTGATTCTCTAAAGCAACACTACATTGTCTGTGGTTTTGGACGTACTGGTCGCTATGTAGCAAGAGAGTTTGCAGCCGAAGGGATTGACTTTGTGATTATTGATGACGATTTAGAACGAGTCGAAGAAATCAAAAAGTTGGGTTATGCCGTAATATTTGGGGACGCAACTTTAGATGAATCTTTAAACCGTGTCAGAATTACTGAAGCTATCTGTATTGTTACCGCCCTACCCTCCGATGCCGAAAATCTCTATACGGTATTGTCCGCTAAAAGTTTAAATCCTAAAATTCGCGCGATCGCTAGAGCTAGCAATGAAGAAGCTGTTAAAAAACTCCAAAGAGCAGGAGCAGACGCGGTAATATCCCCTTACATCACAGGAGGCAAAAGGCTCGCAGCAGCAGCCCTTAGACCCCAGGTAATGGACTTTGTGGATGGCATCCTCACAGGCTCAAATCGTTCCTATTATCTGGAAGAATTTTTAATCGATGCTCAAATTTGTCCCTATGTCGGAAAAAGTCTAAGAGAAGCCAAGTTACGCTCCCAATCGGGAGCTTTAGTTCTCGCAATTCGCCGTTCTGAAGGTAATCTAATAGCTGGTCCTATGGGAGATACGCCAATTTTAGAAGGAGACGCTTTGATTTGTATGGGAACAGCAGAGCAACTACGAGAACTGAATAAAATTTTAGGACCCATTAGTTCAGAATTACCGAGATTACCGAAAAATCAGTAATAAGGCAGGAGGCAGAAGTCAGAAGTCAGAAGTCAGAAGTCAGAAAGAATGAACAACTAACAACTAATACCATTTCTCGAAACTAGCTAAATACATAGAAATTTATTTTCTAATAAAAGAAATCTCTGAAACCGCTGTTCAATCTGTTCCCTGTTCCGACGCGACGTTAGGAGCTAATCCTTTAGGGCTGTTACCTATTTCCTACCCCTCTACTAAGTCTCTTATTACTTTTAAGAATTGGTATAACTACTAACAATGAACAATTAACTATTAAATAATTTTAGATAGTTCCTCTTCCACGCGAGTTATTAATTGATTGACCGTAATTATGGCTCCATGATCAAATGTTTGCTCTGATGGTAAGTCTTGCAAGATCTTATAGGCAGTATGATACATTTTGTTAGCTCTGGTCAGATCAGCATCCTTAGTATAAACAGAGCCTAATTCTACATAAGCAATAACTGAAGATGGTTCAAGATAAATTATTCTTTTAAGAAATTCTTTGGCTTTTTTTAAATTATTTTTGGTTTGAGCAATTTCAGCTAAAAGATACAATGCAGGAACAAAGATTGAGTCTATGTCTAGAGCTTTTTGGCAATATATTTCTGCTTGTATTAAATTACTTTGCTTGGCGTAAGCCTGAGCTATTAAATAGTAAATTAGGTGTTTATCTGATTGTTGCTCATTAATTTTTTGACCCTGTTGGATAACTTGATCATATTTTTCCTGAGCTAGTAAAGATTCCAGCTCAGAGATTACTCCGCCGTCAAACGACGGAGTAATCTCTGAACTCCTTCCGCGGTCAAATATAAGATTATGTGCTTCAAGGCTCTGATTATTATTTTGTAGATAAATTTCCCTTGGAGATTTAGTTAAATCATCACTATTTAAATTCAAATCATCTAATTCTAGACTATCAGAATCAGGATTGAGACTAAGTAAACTAATATTCGTATCTAAATTTGTCTCAATAGATTCAATATCCATCTTAGACTCTAATAAAGCTGAATTATCGGCTATTATTCCATTTTCTGGTTTTTGATAAATGACTGATTCAGGAAAGCTTAGAATTTCAAATTGATTCAAGGTAATTCCTTGTAATTCGGCATGACCTGTCATGAAATAGCCTCCAGAATTCAAAGCAGTATAAAATTTATTAATTCCTTTTGCTACAGAAGCTTTTTTAAAATAAATAAATACATTCCGACATACTATTAAATCAACTCCACAGCAAGGAATAGGAGTTATTTGATCTTGAACTATATTATCTTGATAAAATTCGACTAAATTTCTAATATTATTATTAATTTTCCAGCCTTGTTTAGTCGAGGTAAAATAAGATTTTTTAAATAATGGATTAGTTAAGCGAAATGACCAATCTTGATAGATTCCAATTCTAGCTTTATTGAGAAAATTTTGATTAATATCCGTACCAATAACGTTAATATTCCATTGACTAAGATCAGGAATTATTCTGTCTAATAAAATAGCTAAAGAATAAGGTTCTTGTCCTGTAGAACATCCTGAACTCCAGATTTTTAAGTTAAAATCTTGGAATTTTTTTTTCTTTTCCACTAATTGAGGAATTAGAGTTTGTTCTAATAAGTTAAATTGTCCGCGATCGCGAAAAAAGAAACTCTCTCCATTAGTGATAATATTAGCTAGGGCATTCCATTCTCTTTTACTTCGATATTTTTGTGAGGAACAAATATTACCAGATTTAGAGTCAATACTATCCTGGAGTAATTTATAATAATCCCCAATGTTAGAAAGTTGTAGAGTATTAATTCTAGTTTCAATCTTAGATTGTAAACTGGGATAGTCTTTAACCTTGATATAAAATCCGATATGTTCAGAGATAAGCTCAACTAATTTTCCCCACAAAACTTGATTCATAATATCAATTTATTTTATTTAATTATCTTGTGTTAGTTTCATGAGAGCTGGACTAATTTTAGATAAGGGTAAAACTTGACGAACTACTCCTAGATCAATTGCCTCTTTGGGCATACCAAAAATCACACTTGTTGCTTCATCTTGAGCAATAGTCATAGCTCCCATACGATAAAACTTTTCCATTCCTGAAACTCCATCTCGACCCATTCCTGTTAACAAAATTGCGATGGTATTTTTGCCATGAAATTTAGCAATAGAGTAAAATGTATGGTTAACAGAAGGGCGATGATTATTAATAGGAGGAGCGTTTAAATAAATGAATTTTCCTTGAGAATCTAATTCTAAATGGTATCTTTCAGGAGCAAAATAGACTGTTCCTGGTAAGGGAAATTCTCCATTTTCTGCTACTTTTACCTTGAGAGAAGAACCTACATTTAGCCAATTGATTAAACTACTCAAAAATCCTTCACTAATATGCTGAATACAAATTATTGGTAAGGAAAAATTATTTGGTAAACTTCGGAAGATACTTCTAAGTGCCTTGGGTCCTCCCGTAGAAACGCCAATAGTTACTATTTTGTAGTTGGTATTAGAAATTAGATCATTGTTACATTCAAATTTAATAGGAAGCTGAGGCTCAATTTCAGTAGGTACAAAAGCTTTATTGCTTTTGGAAAAAACTTTTACTCCAGACAATAGTTTAATTTTCTGAATTAAAATCTGCTGCTGTTTTTCGTAGTCTTGAATAAACCCTGTTTTGGGCTTAGGAAAAACATCTAAGACTCCTGCTTCTAGTAATTGACCAATTTTTTGGGTATCGTTGTTAGTTACTACTTGACTAATTACTAAAATAGGTATGGGATAGGTAGCCATTAATTGTTTGGTTAATTCCAAACCATCCATTTTTCCCATCAGTAAATCGGTACAAACGATATCTGGTTTTGATTGAGGAATCTGCTCTAAGGCAATCACTCCATTTTTAGCTGTACCGACAATTTTTATGTCTGAAGCACTATTTAAAACCCGCTGCAAAATAGTTAAAGCAACGGGTGAATCTTCGACTAAAAAAACTTTAATTGGGTTTGATGGCATTCTTTAGTGCTTCAGGCTACTGCGAGGGGATTGGGAGGACAAAGGAGACAAGGGGGACAGGTAGGGGGAGAAGGAGACAAGGTAGATGAATCAGTGAACAGTTATCAAGCGGTTACTGATAACTGTTCACTGATAACTGATAACTGACAATGGCTAAACTGTTTTAGTAGCTAAAACCTTGAGTTTAGTAATTAACATCTTGGTCAGTTTTTCATAATCGGTAGAGCTACCTGTATTGGGTTTTGGGAAAAAGTCTAAAGCTCCCGCTTCCATCAAGTTATAGATATTATCGATATCAGTAGGATGTACTGCATTGCTGATTACTAGAATAGGTCGAGGATATTTCGCCATCACTTCTTTAGTAAATTCCAACCCATTCATTACGGGCATATCTAAATCTGTACAAACTATGTCAGGATTGGTGTTGGCAACCACTTGAAGCCCTTGAGCTCCATTAGTTGCTGTGCCTACTACTTCTGCTTCCTCAGAAGAATCGATTAATCGCTTTAAAATTTCTAAAGCTACTACAGAGTCTTCAACTAAAGCCACTTTGATTTTAGACATGATTAAATTAACCTCTTGAGAGTATTGAGTAATAGATTTTGATCGAAATCGCCTTTAGTGAGATAGGCATTGGCTCCTGCTTCCGCGCCTCGGCGTTTATCCGCTTCTTTGGCGAGGGTGGTGACAAGGATAATTGGGAGTTCATCGTATTCGGGATATTCTCGAATACGTACCGTCATTTCTAAACCTGACAATTCAGGCATTTCTACGTCAGATACTACGGCATCGAAGGCTTTTCCTGCTCGTATGGTTTTAAAGCCCTCTAATCCATTGACCACTGCCGTAACATCATAACCTGCTCCCTCCAGAATACGCTTCACTTGAGTGCGTATGGGGAGGGAATCTTCTACGAGCAAGACTTTAGATTTAACTTGGGCTTGAGTTAAAATTTCAGACCGTTCGGTGACAGCAGTGGTGCCTTTAGTAGCGGTGAGAACTAAATCTTTGGGGTCTAGAACCATGCACACTTTTCCATCACTTAGGATGGTTGCGCCAGCAATATTGGGAACTTTTTGGAGTAGTTTGCTTTGAGGCTTAAGTATGATACTCTGTTGGTCAAAAAATTTGTCAACAAAGACCCCAATACTTTCTGAGTCAACTTTTAAAATTACGCAAGGTATTTTCCTTTTGATTAGAGAGTCAGATTCTTTCGAGGCTAATCCTAATAAATCCCCTAACCAAAATACCGAAAGAGGTTTATCATTCCAAGATATGGTGGGACTTCCTTCTAGTTGAAAGATATTAATTTGAGGAACTAACATCATGTGGTCAAGAAAATCAATAGGCAAGGCATAGGAAATACTATTGACTTCAACCATCAGTACTTGAGTTGTACTGAGGCTGGTGGGTAAAGTAATTTGAAATTTACAACCTTCTCCTGGAACCGACTCGACTTTAATTGACCCTTTAAGACGATCCACATTAGCCTTAACTACATCTAAGCCTACTCCCCGTCCTGAAATTTCACTGACTTCAGTACGAGTAGAAAACCCAGGCGCAAAAATTAGAGCCTGAATTTGCTCTGGACTCATGGTATCTAATTCAGCTTCGGTATAACCACAACGACGTAAAGCTGTAGCTCTAATTTTGGCAAGATCTAAACCCTTGCCGTCATCAATACTTTCGATAACAATAGTATTGCCATTTTGATATCCTTTAAGAGTTAGATTAGCGGTAGGAGTTTTGCCAGCTTGGATGCGTGCTTCTGGTGTTTCTAAACCATGATCAATCGCGTTACGGATAATATGGGTTAAGGGGTCTTTGATTGCCTCTAGGATTTTTTTATCAACTGCGATATCTCCTCCTTGAATCTGGAAATCAATCTCCTTATTGAGTTTTTTGCCCAAATCTCGTACCATGCGAGGAAAAAGATTAAAGATTTGGGATAGGGGGACAACTCGCAAATTGCGAATTCCTGATTCTAAGTCATTAGCAACCGATTCTAGACGAGCATTGTCTTCTACAACAACAGTTTGTAGATTATTAACAAACTCTCCCAGTTGATCTAAATAGTTTTGATTATTATGCCTAAATTTTTCCAGGGGTTGTATTTCCTCTGGAGTCAATCTTTGTTCCAAATGTTGAAACATGGTTTGATTGAGAGAAAAATTACGGCTCCAATCTTCCCAAAGTTTGGCTATATAGGAAATATCTTGATTGCGGTTAGCTAAACGCATTTTAGTTGCTAATAGCTCCCCTGCTTGTTCCATCAGAGTGTCTAACTTTTTGAAGTCCACTCTAACGGTTTCAATTTGATGTTCTGAGGTAGGACTGTTGTTTGGTAAAGAATGAGAATTATTAGAATTAGGGGTTTCTAGACTAAATAGACCGCTATCTGAGGTATTTTCACTGCTTTCAGAGCTGGTAACTGTTGGCTCAGCATCAAAGGAAGACTCAGATTCAATATCTTCTGCTTCCCCCATCATCTGAGCTACCACATCAAAAATACTTATTCCATGGGCTTCTCCTGTTACAGCTTCACGGGCAATTTTCCGAACTGCATCTATACCATAGTACAAGCGATCGCATAAGGTTTCCGAGAGCAGCCCTTGATTTTCTTTAACTTCATTTAACAAGTCCTCCATCTGGTGAACCAGCATTTCCGCTTCTTCCACTCCCAACATACGAGAGTCTCCTTTGAGGGAATGAGTGGCTCGTAGCAACTCGTCTAACTTAGCTCTGTCGTCAGGATTTTTTTCTAGGTGTAGCAGACCAGTTTCAATTTTTTCAATATGGTCTGTGCTGGCTACTTTATATAGTTCTCTAAGTTCTTCGTCCTCAATATACATATTAATAAGTCATATAAGTATGAAAAAGTATCAATTGTTCCCAACCTATACCTGTGTTTTAAGTTCTACGGCACTGTTACTAAGGCTATTGGTGGCATTTTTTACCTGATTAATACCAGCAGCATTTTCTTTAGCACCAAGGTTAATCGCATTCATTGCCGAAATGACCTGTTGTACTGCTACGGCTTGTTGCTTGGAACTCATAGAAATTTGTTGAGTATTGAGGAAAACATTATTAACTGCATCCGTAATTTTTTGGAACACAGTTACTGTGTCTTCCGCTAACTTAATTTCCTCTTCGGCTTTTTTACTACCTTCGTCACTCACATTTACCGTACTGTTAATCGAGGCTTGAATATCTCCAACCAAAATATTAATTTTCTCAGCGGATTTCTTAGTTTGGTCTGCTAGTTTACGGATTTCTCCTGCTACTACACTAAATCCTTTACCTTGTTCTCCTGCTCTTGCTGCTTCTACTGCTGCATTGAGAGCCAACATATTAGTCTGCTTGGCAACACTTCCTACCAAGTCGGAAATAGTCGCGATTTGTTCTGTTTGTTCGCTGAGAAGTTTAATTTGATCTGCGATTGCATTTACTTGAGTTTGGAGGGTGCCAATTCCTTTCATAGTGCGATTTACCGATTCTTTCCCCGTTTCGGAAAGTTCTAAGGCTTGACGCGCTCCTTCTGTAGAAACATTGGCTTGTTGTGCAGTTTGCCTCGTAGTAGCCCCTAACTCTTCGACGGTAGTAGTAGTTTCATTAACTGAAGTTGCCTGTTCAGAAATAGTTTTTTCTTGGTCGTCAATGCTGGCTGCAATCTGACTGGAGGAGACAGCAATATTGTCAGTAAAACTAGTTAAAGTTGAACCAACTCTTTGGGTAATGATAAAAATTCCCACAATAGCGACTAATTCTAGAGCCAGAATCAAGAATTCAAGAAGTTCTAATCTTTTGAATTTGCTCTTACTAATCTCCTCAGCCAGAAAAACCAGTTCATTAGTTAAGGCAAAAAACTCTTCACTGTGAGCTAATAATTCATCATGATTTTCTCGATGATTGCCTTGTCGAGCTTGATTAATATGATTTGTTAATTCTTGCCAATCTGTTTTAACTTCTTGCAATTTAGTAATCAACTCAGGGTCGGTAGCTTTAGGCAATCCCAATTCAGAATCACCATCAATTAAACTTTCAATAATACTTTCAATTTTGCCAATCAATTCATCATTAGGCTTATCTAATAATTCTAGTTTGACTGCCCTTTGACTTCCACCACGTACAATACCAGAGTAGTTAACCACAGTAGCATCTTTTTCTGTGGAGTTGAACAGAGTAGCACCCAGACCAAATATCGCCAGAACGCTAATACTGATTGCCATCAATTGTAATTGAGTTCTAATTTTCATGGTTTTTAGGATTTAATTGAGATAGGGGTTTTAAGGTTTTGGCTGATTATTTAACCACTAAACGATCTTCCGCCAGCATTTTGATTAAATCAATTCTGGTTAACATGGTGTCTTCATAGAAAGCAGTTCCCAAAACATAGTTTTTTGCCTTAGAAGCAACTGCTGTAGGAGCACTAGAAAGTTTTTCTCCATCGAGATAAAGCACATCAAAAATGGCATCAACTATAATGCCAGCCTTGATATCATCTACTTCAATGACCATGATTTGAGCATTTTGATTATTC
>JASJDB010000445.1 GCA_030065315.1 Xenococcaceae cyanobacterium MO_167.B52
TTACAGTCCTTTAGAGTAGATCAAACTCAAATCAAAAGATTACGTTGGAATCGCAATCTCGATATTCCTGGGATTACTCACAACTTAACTAAAGGTCGTCTTCTGACTTTTGCGGGTATTCCTGGTCAGGGAAGCGTTCCCATTAGCTATTGGCGTAAGCAGAGTCCAATTCCAGAAGTCATGGATTTAGATCGCGATCGCTGTGGATTCCTTTGGGTTGCGGTTACTGCTCCTGCTTCTGGAACAGATTCTCTAACTATTGTTCCTGTTATCGAACAATTTTTCAGGGATTATGGGTTTGAAGCAATGATTGTTTTAGACGCAGTCAATACTAGGGAAATGTACGTGATGACATCTTTAATTTATGATCGCGAAATCCCTGGTCAAGACGAACAAGCTCAAAAATGCTTTGAAAATCTCGTAGCAGAATTAAGAACTATGGGATATTACCAGTATCGTTTGCCCAAGGCTCTTTCTTCCCCTAATACTTTACCTGAGAGAAATGACGACTATGCTTTGATCCTACCCAAGTTGCGTTCCAGCTTAACGGGAAATATAGAAGGCTTACAAAAGTCTGCTTTTAAGATTTGATTCTAGGAGATTGAGGAGATTAGAGAGAATTTTTCACTGATTTAAAAGTATTTTTTAGATCATCAACCAATCTTAAGTCTCTAGCTCCTCGACTCTTTCCAGGTTTCCAGGGTATGAGTCTGTCAGTTATAGTCAATCAGAACACCTCAAAAGCAATCAACCATCAACCATCAACCATCAACTAAGTCCGTTGACTGGTCAGGAATAGTTATCACCCATTACTATCAATGATCGCACCTTCTAGATTTGCTTGGTAAAAATTAGTCCCGACAGTAATGGCATCAGTTAAATCTGCTCCCTGTAAATCTGCACCAATCAATACAGCTTCACTAAGATTTGCCCCTCTTAAATTAGCATTTCGCAGACAAGCACCTCCTAAATTACATTTGATCAAATTAGCTTCCGTTAAGTTAGCGTCCGTTAAATCAACTCCAATAAGAGTGGCTCCTGCTAAATCAGCGGAATTAAGATAAGCTCCAACCATGTCTGCACCACTTAAATAGGCTTCCTGCAATCTAGTCTGTTCTAAACAAGCTTCATTTAAACTTGCCAACATTAGTTCTGATTGACTAAGGTCAGCACCGTTTAAAATAGCCCCATTAAGTTTAGCTCCAATCAGTTCTATACCCTGAAAATTCCGTTGTCCATTGTTATACATTTCTAGTAATTCATCCCCTTGATGAATCTTATTCATATCTTCAGAAGCAGCACATAGAGACTCAATTTCTTGCATTAGTTCTAATAAAGAACCACTATAAGTATCCGTACTAGATCTTTGGTCTGGTTCAGGAACTAAACTATTTAACTGCTCTAGCTTCAGACCCAAAGATTGACGATCTTTACTCAATTTATTGATTTTATCTTCTATTTCATTTAGATGGTTTTGCAGCATATTTCTAAATCCTTGATAAGCTGCTAAATTATCATCTAAATCCAGTTGTATTAGTTCTTTTATTTCTTGTAAAGACAAACCAAAATTTTGAGCAGTACGAATAAAAAATAATCTTTGAACAGCTTCCTGAGAATAAATTCTATAGCCTTTTTCGTTTCGATTTGGTGGTGGTAAAAGTCCTATTCGTTCATAATATCTAATTGCTTGGGTGGAAATGCCAAATTGCTCGGCTAATTTTCCGATAAAAATACCTGATTTCATTATATTGTTTAGTTTTAAAAGGTAAAAATATTCAAGTAAAATATTAAACTTCAAAAATTGTAGATTTAAATCTAATTACTTGATACAGAAGATGTAAGACAAAAAATATCATTAATATTACTTAGATAATAAGCTATCCCTTTGAAGATTATCAATAGGTTTTTGTGATGATTGTATAAATATTTTGTTTCGTAAAAGTATCGAATTAAATATATAATGTTTTATAAAAGTTTAAGTAAAGCTATCTATTTTTTGACTGCAATAATGAATAGAGCTGATTAATCCTAAAAATATTTATTTAATCGCAACCAATGAATCAAAAAACTTTAACTTCGTCATCGCATATTCAGAAAATTTTTGATTGTATTGCTCCTGAATACGACCAATTAAACGATCGCCTAAGTTTTGGTCAACACCGTATCTGGAAATTAATGGCAGTAAAATGGAGCAATCCTCAATTAGGAAATAATGCTTTAGATATTTGCTGTGGTAGTGGTGATTTAGCCTTTATTTTGGCTAAAAAAGTCCGATTTAAAGGAAAAGTTATGGGGGTAGATTTTTCCAGTCAGCAACTTGCGATCGCAGTACAAAAGCACCAGAATAAGTACCCACAATTGCCTATCAAGTGGATCGAAGGAGATGCCCTAGCCTTACCTTTTGCCAATAATTATTTTGACTGTGCCACTATGGGCTATGGCTTAAGAAATGTTACTAATATTCCGTTAGCTTTGAAAGAGTTGTATCGTGTTTTAAAGCCTGGTGCCAAAGCAGCCATTTTGGATTTTCATTTGCCTGAATCAAGTTATATTCGTACTTTTCAGCAATGGTACTTAGACAATATTGTTGTGCCTACAGCAAAAGAATTCAACATGACAGAAGAATATGCTTATCTTGCCCCCAGTTTAGCAAGATTCCCTCAAGGGAAAGAACAAGTAAGATTGGCAACAGAAGCAGGATTCTCCCAAGCCAATCATTATCCAATGATTGGTGGCATGATGGGGGTATTAGTTTTAGGTAAATAAGAGATGGAGAAACAACTCTCTGTTCTTTAAACCTTATAATTGTTTTGGGGTATTGATGTATCTCAAGGGTGAAATTAAAAGTTTCACTGGGATATTTATCGCCCCTAAATTCTCTTAAAGTTAATTATTGCCTTGGAACTAGCAAATCTCTGGATATTTTTTGTTCCCCCTATCGCTGGAAGCGTAATTGGCTATTTCACTAATGATATAGCCATCAAGATGCTGTTTAGACCCTATAAACCTATATATATAGGTAAAAGAAAATTACCTTTTACTCCTGGTTTAATCCCTAGTAACCAAGAACGGCTAGCAAAAAAAGTCTCTGATACTATTATGGGATCTTTACTGACTCCCACAGAACTACAAAAACTAGCTCAAAGATTGTTACAAATTGAAAGAGTCGAATCTGGTATCTTATGGTTGCTTCAATTAGGCTTAGAACAAATACAGTCCGATAAAGAACAAAAAACAGTAAAAGTTGTAGCCCATATTCTGCAAGATTTATTTAGTCAGTCTTTACCTCGTCTGTTAAAAGTTTTATCGAGAAAAGAAGATTTTTTAGAAGCTCAACTTAACCAAATATTTGACCAAATTTTATTGGATTTTCAGTTAACAGAAGCCCAAGCTAGACAGCTTGCTGATTGGATACTGGGGCTAATAATTCCTCCTGATGTGATGCGAAGAATTCTGATTAATTTTTTAACTGATCGTAATATTCAAATTATTGATGAAGGTTTCCGCGAGAAAACCAGTGGCACTTATTGGGTAGTAGCTAATTTATTTGGGGTTCGTAATAGTTTAATTCGTCTTCGTTCTTTTTGTATTGATGAGCCTGAAATTACCAATACGAGATTAAAAGAATTAATTTTTTCTTTAGAAGTTCGCAACCGTCTGCGAGATTGGCTACAAAATTTATCTCTGCAAAATCTACCAGTAGCTACAGTGAGACAGTTACGTAAAACTACCAGAGAAGCAGTAATTGACTATGTCCAAAATAGAGGATCAGATTTTATTCAAAACTTAGGAGATTCTTTAGAATGGGAAAACTTTGCTGCTATCCTACTCAAAAGATTGCGGTCTTCTGAGGTGGTAAATAGCTCACTTCAAGTAGTCTCTCAAGAATTAGCTTTGATTTTAGACCGCTATCTAGAAAGAGATTTAGAAAAACTAGTAGCTGAGATGATCCCCATTCTATCGATTGACCAGGTAATTATAGATCGAGTTATGGCAACTTCTCCTCAAGATTTGGAATTAGCCATACAAGGTATTGTTAAAAGTGAATTACAAGCCATCGTTAATTTGGGCGGAATTTTGGGCTTTATTGTCGGGTTAATGCAAACAGGAACTTTACTTTTTAGATAAATTATTACTTATTGACTAATTGCAAACAAATTTTGCTATTTATATCTTTCTATGGCGTAAACTACTAGTCTAAGAAAAATTGTATTTATAATGATCCCTTATATACTGAAGTTACCCTAGTCTATGCCTGAAGCTATTAATATCAGCGATCGCTTTGATAATGAAGGAGAATATCCCTGTCCCGTATGCCGTCATGGTAAAATTACGGCAATGCCACTAATGGAAGTCTTTGCTTGTCAGTTCTGCCAACATATCTTTACCACTAACTTTGAGAAACAACTCCTCAAGATGGCAGATAGTCAGCTTCCTTTAACTTGGTATTGGAACGGGAAAAATTGGAAGGGAATTCAACGAGAAAGTGCCGAATTAGGATGGAGTTATGCTATATCTGCGATCGCATTTATCGTTTTACCTACAGCAATTATTGGTTTAGGAACTTATCTTTTTCCACCATTACCAGACAGTCCTTTATCTTGGTTGCCTTTGTTTTGGGCAATTTTAACCTTTATTGCTCATTTATTTTGTCTCTTATGGTTGGTTATAGAATATTATCAATTACCAATTTTTCTCTATTTTCGAGCTATTAGAAGAAGATTAGTTGGAAATTGACCATTGCCCACCCTTCTTCCCATTGCTATTACATTAACCCTAAAAATAAGCCCACAAAGATAGCACCAAACCCGAACAGAAAAGACCAAAAGCGATGATAACTATTGACCACCGTACCATCAGTAGTTTCCAGGTTAACTAAATCCATCCAAGGCATAATACCCCGACGAAACCAACCTTGAGAATTTACTTGAGAGCCAATCAAATTTTGGACTCTGCTCATACCAAACAAGAAATTACCAATGGGTCCAAAACGAGAACTATACCGCAGATAGAGCATTCCTGTCAGGTCTTGTATTTTAAAATCAGAACCAAATTTGTAACCTGCCTGTCCTCGACCAATCAAGTTTCCTTGTAACTTCACTGGCTTACCTCTTAAAGGACTGGCATAAGGATCGGACATTAATTCCAGGATATCTGTTGCTGGAGCATTACGATATTTGGGATACATTACTAAAGCTTTAATAATTACCCCTAAACCCAAACCAATTATGGGACAAGCCAGGATCAACCCATCGTTTGCCAATGTTCCTGCTAATAATATGCCTACAATAAAACCTCCCAACAAACCAATAGTTTCTAGGGAAAAAATCAATAAATCTCCTACAAAGTTGCCATAAAGACGTTTTTTATTGAGATGTTTTCCTTCTCCAATAATTCGACCCATATCGAACTCTACTGCT
>JASJDB010000030.1 GCA_030065315.1 Xenococcaceae cyanobacterium MO_167.B52
TATCTGGTCGCCTTTTCATTTTTCTGGTTGTCTTTAGGGGGTTGGTTAGCCATCGCACCCACCGCTACTTTAACTTTTTTCAATCCAGATCACTATGCTCAAAATTACGGCATTGTTTTTACTGCTTATGGAGTCGGTGCTTTACTCGGCACTTTAGTCGCTGGACAATTACGGGATTTATTTGGTAGTTACACCTTAACTTTTTATCCAATGGCTGGATTAGCGATTGTCGGGATTATTGTGGCTGAATTTACTCTTCATCATCATCCTCGTCCAATTCAGGTCAAACAGCGTTTAGATTGATCCTAAATCCTATTGTCAAAACATACTTATAGGTTATAAGTTGCTAGAACAGTGATTCAGGAAGATAGTCAAACAAGTATAATCCTTATGCCCAGACATATTTCAGGATTTTGGGTGACAGCGATCGCTAAACTGGATGATAAAAAGGATGAAATGCTAGTTGCGGTTGGTACTGTAACTGTTTTGGTCAATGACAACTGATGGAATTTTAAGAGAAGGTGAATCCTGGGGGAACCACATACAAATCTTGAGCTTCAAGTCACTAGAAAATATATTATCCTGCATTTTTAATAGCCATTATTTGAAAGTCTTTTAGTAGGTTTTTACTGTCAGTACACAACTGCCGTCAAAGATTTTTTTATTATTAATACTCTATTGATATTATAATTTAAATTAGGATAAAATTCTGTCAAATATGTCACTTCTTTACCAGAGCATCAGAAAATCCTGACAAATAAAATTGTAATTTAAGCCAATATTTTTGAGCTTTAAAATTTTTAGGTTTAGGTTTAAAATATAAAGTATGAAAGCTAAAAAATATTTCGTTGTTCAGAAAAATTAGAGCCTCTTTCTGAATCAAATTAGCTTCTTCATAAAAAAAATTGAGTCGAGGTGGGAAATGAGTACACAAAGACTAACACAATTACTCCACCTAAATCACAAACATCTGAACCAGATTACCAGTTACAACTAGTGGCGGTGCGAAGATGATGGCAAGTTCCCCAGTTCCCCAATTATTTCCCTAAAAATGAGGGGGGTTAGGATACAAGCCCTCTAAATTAATGGCAGTCAACAATCATTGATAGCAATTGCACCAAATCACCATTCAGTCACAATGGAGGTAAAAATGAATAACTCGAAAAACGTGCAACTGTTTGGATTACCAGCAGAAACAGGAAGATGGTTTTACGTCTTGTTAGGATTGTTGGTTTTGTTGTGTTTAGGTACGGTGTATTCTTGGAGTATTTTTCGCAAACCCCTCGAATCTTTATTCAACATCAATGCCACTCAAAGTCTATTACCTTTTACCGTTTTGTTGGTAGTTTTTGCGATTTTAATGCCGATTACTGGCTTCTATATTAATAAATTAGGTGTACGTTTGATCACAGTAATTGGTGGCATAGTAATGGGAATGGGCTATATCCTTTCCAGTTTGGCTTCTAATATCACGACTTTGGTGATAACTTATGGTGTGATTGCTGGAGCGGGGGTTGGTATTGTCTATGGTGTACCATTGGCAGTTACAGCTAAGTGGTTTCCTGATCAAAAAGGATTAGCAGTGGGTTTAACGGTAATCGGTTTTGGTTTATCTCCTTTGATTACTGCACCTTTGGCAAAAACCCTCATTGGAAGTTATGGTGTTTTATTCACTTTCATGATTTTGGGAAGTATTTTCACCGTGATCGTACTTACCGTTGCCACTACCCTAAAACTGCCTCCGAAAGAATGGAAACCCGTTACTTATAATCCACCCCTTACCTCAGCATTAGAGAGAGCTACAGAAACAGCAATGGTCAAATCTCGCTCTTTCTATTCTCTTTGGTTCTGTTATACCATTGGTACCTTTGTCGGATTATCAGCGATTGGTATTTCTAGTCCTGTAGCGGAAGAAATTATTAAATTGGATGCCACTACTGCTGCTTTTGCTGTTTCGCTCTTTGCCATCTTCAATGGTGTAGGAAGACCTTTATTTGGTTGGTTAACTGATAAGTTTCAACCCAAAGGCGCAGCGATTACTTCCTACGTATTAATTCTGATTGGCTCCATTATTATGCTCTCTGCCAATGAAGGTCAAATAATATCCTATGTGGTCGCCTTTTCCTTGTTTTGGTTGTCTTTAGGGGGTTGGTTAGCCATCGCGCCCACTGCCACTTTAACTTTTTTCAACCCAGATAACTATGCTCAAAATTACGGCATTGTTTTTACCGCTTATGGAGTCGGTGCTTTACTCGGTACTTTAGTCGCTGGACAATTACGGGATTTATTTGGTAGTTACACCTTAGCTTTTTATCCCATGGCTGGATTAGCGATCGCTGGTATTATTGTGGCTGAATTTACTCTTCATTATCATTCTCGTCAAATTCATGTCTAACAAGGTTGACACAGTTAAACGAAATTTCCTGGTTTCAGCAATTAATTGGCAATGAACCATCAATGATTTTAATACTGACGTAGCTCCCGTCTGATCGAACCAGAATAAATCTTACTTAATCTAATTAAAGGAGATAAGATTATGACTCAAGCTGTAATTGAATCAATTCTTTCTGAAGAACGGTTATTTCCTCCATCGTCTGAATTTGCTCAACAAGCTCACATCAAAAGTTTCTCAGATTACCAAAAACTGTATGATTATGCCAAAAATGAACCCGAAAAATTTTGGGCAGAGTTAGCGGAAAAAGAATTACATTGGTTTCGCCAATGGGATCAGGTATTAGATTGGCAACCACCTTTTGCCAAATGGTTTGTGGGCGGAAAACTCAATGTTGCTTATAATTGCTTAGATCGTCATATCAAGAGCGAAAAACGAGACAAAACCGCTTTAATTTGGGAAGGTGAACCTGGAGATGTACGCACCTTTACTTATGCTCAATTGCATGAGCAAGTCTGTCGCATAGCTAATGTACTAAAACAATTAGGTGTTAAAAAAGGTGATCGGGTTGGTATTTATTTACCGATGATTCCCGAAGCGGTCATTGCCATGTTAGCTTGTGCCAGAATCGGTGCCCCTCATACTCTGGTTTTTGGTGGTTTTAGTGCTGAAGCCTTAAAGGGTAGATTGTTGGATGCCGAAGCCAAATTAGTAATTACTGCTGATGGTGGTTGGCGCAAAGATGCCATTGTTCCTCTCAAAGAGCAAGTAGATCGAGCTTTAGAAAATAATCGGGTTCCTAGCGTTAAAAATGTTTTAGTCGTTAAACGTACCGAACAAGCGATCACCATGAAAGCAGGTCGAGACTACTGGTGGCATGAATTAAAAGCCGATGCTGCTGCTGATTGCCCTGCTGAAGCAATGGATAGTGAAGATGTACTTTTTATCCTCTATACCTCTGGGACAACAGGTCAACCCAAAGGAGTAGTTCACACCACTGGCGGTTATAATCTTTACACCCATATCACCACTAAATGGGTTTTTGACCTTCATGATGATGATATTTACTGGTGTAGTGCAGATGTGGGCTGGATTACTGGTCACAGCTATATTGTTTATGGTCCTTTGTCCAATGGTGCTACGATCTTGATGTATGAAGGAGTACCTCGCCAGTCTAATCCAGGTTGTTTTTGGGATGTGATCGAAAAATATGGTGTCACGATCTTCTATACTGCTCCTACTGCCATCAGAATGTTTATGAAAATGGGAGAAGAATTGCCGAAAGCCCGTAATTTATCTTCCTTGCGTCTGTTGGGTACAGTCGGCGAACCGATTAATCCCGAAGCTTGGATGTGGTATCACAAAGTAATTGGTGGTGGATGTTGTCCTATTGTTGATACTTGGTGGCAAACTGAGACTGGTGGCATCATGTTAACCCCTTTACCCGGTGCCACTACTACTAAACCTGGTGCTACAACTTTTCCTTTCCCTGGAATTGTTGCTGATGTAGTTGATTTAGACGGAAATCCTGTTGGTGAAGGTCAAGGCGGTTATTTAATTATCAAACATCCTTGGCCTAGTATGATCCGCAATGTCTATGGTAATCCTGATCGCTTCCGTCGTACCTATTGGGAACATATTCCAGTTAAGGATGGCAATTATGTTTATTTTAGTGGTGATGGAGCCAGAAAAGATGCCGATGGCTATTTTTGGGTCATGGGGCGTGTGGATGACGTAATTAATATTGCTGGTCATCGACTTGGTACTATGGAAATTGAATCGGCTCTTGTCTCCCATGTGGGAGTTGCCGAAGCTGCGGTTGTCGGACGACCAAGTCAAGTTAAAGGGGAAGAAATAGTTGCTTTCGTTACCCTGGAAAATAATTTTGTTGCCAGCAAACAACTCGAACAAGAACTGAAACAACACGTTGTGGCTAAAATAGGTGCGATCGCCCGTCCCGCTCAAATTCGATTTACGGAGGTCTTGCCAAAAACCAGATCTGGGAAGATTATGCGCCGTTTGCTTCGTTCCCTAGCTATCGGGGAAGAAATTAGTGGAGACACTTCTACCTTAGAAGACCGTGGCGTTTTAGAAAAATTGCGTGGTTAAGCTCAGGAGCATTAAGGAGTTGGGTAGTCCTCAAAAGGAAAGGAGCAACACCAAGATCAAGAAAGAAGCATTGGTTAGCGACATTCTTTTCTGAGACCTCAGCCAACTCCTTGGCCAACAGCAATGTAATCTTGCAAAGCTTTAACTGACAAAGGCTGAGACTGCAAAGAGCGAATCGCTGATATGGTTGCCTTAGCCCCAGCAATAGTAGTGATAATGGGCAGTTGGTAATCTAGAGCCGTGCGACGGAGCAGACGGGCATCGGTATTGTAAAGCTTGGCGTGTATCTAACGGCAATAAATTTGCCAAATCCGCTTTTGTCTTAGATTGGGAATCACAAACAATCACCTGTCCTAATCAGATCAGTTTACCTTTTCGTGAGGGAGGAAAAGTCCAGTTTCCTAAAGATACCTGTCTCAATTGTCCTCTTAGAAAAAAGTGTACCACCAGCAAGAAGGGGCGTAGTATTTCGATTCATCCTGATGAGAAGTTTATTGCTGAGTTACGCCAACGTCAACTAACTCCAACAGGGAGGGCTAAATTACGAGAACGAGTAGCTGTGGAACATAGCTTGTCACACATTGGTCGCTGGCAAGGTGATAAAGCTCGCTATATCGGAGTGAGAAAAAATTTATTTGACTTACGTCGCACCGCAGTTGTTCATAATCTTCATGTACTAGAACACCAATTCAGTAATCTCAAAAACCCTAGTTGAGAGAGACAAGGGAGACAAGGAGGACAAGGAAGAAAATCACCTCTAACTCCCTTGTCTTCCCCCTCTCCCCCCTCTTCCTTGTCTCACCCCACAAATAATTTCTGGTTACTGAATCGACGTTCTAGTAAGGCTGTTGAAAGAAGACCCAGAGCTATTTGGTTCAAACGCAGGCACTGCTTAGTTTTCGATTACTGAATCGGTGTTCTAGGTATCTTAGGCTGGAATTCCCTGAGCTTAAAAAGCGGTTGCCTACTCTCTGGACAAATAGCTACTTCGTTTCAACCTGTGGTGGTGCGCCATTAGCTAAGATTAAAGCATATATTCAGAATCAGAAAAGAAGTGGACGGGAATAGAATTCCTTCCTTCGTCCTTATCCCCATGCTTGAAAGACAGGGGCTTGCGGACTCAGTTTCCTCGGTCAAAATGAAATAAAAAAAATCTCAAGCAGAGAGAGAATATATTATTGAGCATTCCCAACAGAGATGATCTCAAAGTTCATGAGGAGTTTTTCCTGTTAGTACGTAACTCCTGATCAGTGACTATTTTTATTATTAATATACCTATTACATTATAAATTTAAATAGAATTAAATTCTGTCAAATATGTCACAGTTTTGCTGTTAAATCAGAGAATCATCATATGATCAAGAGGATTGTGAATCATAATTGAACAGTAATAATTTTATTTGTTAATTTTTTTTGACATCATTGTGGATTTGTGTAAGAAAGTATCTTACTTTTGGTCTATAATACTCTCAATTATGCTTTGAAACAGTAGTCTTTTCATTGGGTTGTGGGATAGATTTGCCACAATAGAATATTCTCATTCTACTATTAAGATTTATTTTAATTTAAACTAATATTTTTGAGATTTAAAATTTTTAGGTTTAGGTTTAAAATATAAAGTATAAAAGCTAAAAAATATTTCGTTGTTCAGAAAAATTAGAGCGTCTTTCTGAATCAAATTAGCTTCTTCATAAAAAAATCTTGAGTCGAGGAGGGAAATGAGTACACAAAGATTAACACAATTACTCCACCTAAATCACAAACATCTCAGCCAGCTTACATCACTTGCGTTAGTGGATGTCGGTTCTTTGCTAATCGGATTAGTATCGTTAATCTTTGGTTTAGGCTCAACAGACATCCAAGAGAATAACTTTATTATCTCCACCGAAGCAGAACTTTGGAAGCCTGTGGGAGAAGTGATCGATTAACAAATGGTTTTATCCAGGTGTTACTCAGTACAATAGCACGATCCTTTTAGCTGATTTGCCCGAAGCAGAACTATCAAATTATTTGTTCCATCACTATTTAGCCCTCAATTTACTGACTGAATCAATTTGGCTAAAAGAATCGGGAGAGAATTATTTCTGGCATTGTAAGGCAACTGGAGCAAAGATGGCTAAATCATCAATTTCTGGAATTAGCAGTTCCTTGGGCAGATTTGGACATTGAGCCAGATTACCCCTTGCAGCTTGTGACTGTGTTAGCTGATGATGGCAAATTCCGCAGTTATTTACCAGAAAAGGATTGGGTTAGGTTGCAAGCTCCCTAAGAACTTCACTCTTAATTTCGCTCATCTTTTGTTGTTATTCAAAGAGAGAAAAGGTCATGGATTGTCATCAGATTCAATTTAGTAATCGCCCTGAGCCAATTGATCTCTTCCAACTCCAGAAATTATTAAAATCAACAGATTTTGGGGCAACAGAGCGGCGACTTGAAGAGTTAGCGATCGCGGTGGCTCACAGCGATCCCGTAGTTACTGTCTGGGATGGAGAGAAAATGATTGGCTTTGCCCGTGCTACTCTGTCATAACCTTATTAACTAATTGAAAATAAGTTGAGCTACCATGAACGCTTTTTGGCCCACAGAATTAGAGAAACAGGTTTCATCCTCATCAAATCATCACACTGGTATGAGTGTTGAGACTTTGAAGCAAGCTTTTTTAGATAATCTCTTTTTTGTTCAAGGAAAACCAGTTACCTTAGCAACGAAGCATGATTACTATATGGCTCTGGCGTATCTGGTGCGAGATCGGATGTTGGATCGGTGGAATGGTACCGCAGAGAGCTACACTAAAAACCGCTCTCGTACTGTATGCTACCTCTCCGCAGAGTTTTTAATGGGACCCCACCTGGGGAACAACCTGATCAACCTGGGCATTTACGACCAGGTGCGACAAGCTATTGAGGAACTGGGACTAGACTTGGAAGAGCTGTTATCACAAGAGGTAGAACCAGGTTTAGGTAATGGAGGATTAGGTAGATTAGCAGCTTGCTACCTCGACTCTCTGGCTACTTTAGAAGTAGCATCCTTGGGCTATGGAATTCGCTACGAATTTGGCATTTTTGAGCAAGAGATCTGCAACGGCTGGCAGGCAGAGCGGACAGATAAATGGCTGAGATATGGCAACCCTTGGGAACTGATTCGTCCTGAGTGGTCTATAGAAGTAAAATTTGGCGGTCATACCCAGCCTTATCACGATGAAGAGGGTCAGTATCGGGTTAGCTGGGTGCCGAATCGAAAAGTTTTGGGCATTCCCTATGATACCCCGATTCTTGGCTATCAGGTGAATACAGCTAATACGCTGCGGTTGTGGAAAGCCGAGGCAATAGAGTCATTTGATTTTGAAGTGTTCAACCAGGGTAATTATTACGGTGCGGTAGAAGAGAAGGTCTCTTCGGAGAACTTAACTAAGGTGCTGTATCCCAATGATGAAAAACTGGCTGGTCAACAGCTTCGCTTAGAGCAACAGTTTTTTCTAGTATCCTGTTCCCTACAGGATATGTTCCGCATTTTGGCAGGTCAAGATATTCCCGTTAAGCAATTTCACGAGAAATTTGCGATTCAGTTGAATGATACCCATCCAGCTCTCGCTTCGGTAGAATTAATGCGACTACTGGTAGATGAACATCATCTGGATTGGTCATTAGCTTGGGAAATCACTCAGAAAACTCTGGCTTATACTAATCACACCCTGCTGCCAGAGGCTTTAGAAAAGTGGACAGTGGGTTTATTTAGCAGGCTATTGCCCCGTCATTTAGAAATTATCTATGAAATCAATTCTCGCTTTTTAGACCTAGTAAGAATGCGGTTTCCCAAAGATGCAGCCCGCATAGAACGGATGTCTTTGATTGAGGAGAGTGGAGAACGTTATGTGCGGATGGCTAACTTAGCCTGCGTGAGTAGCCATAGGATCAATGGAGTTGCGGAGCTGCACAGCGAATTGTTGAAGCAAACTGTTCTCAAAGACTTCTACGAGATGTTTCCCGAAAAGTTTTGCAATGTGACCAATGGTGTAACTCCTCGCCGATGGATTGCCTTGAGTAACCCTGAGCTGACCAAAGCAATCACTAAGCGAATTGGGTCTGGTTGGTTGAAGAACTTAGAGGAGATACAGCAGCTCGAACATTGGGCAAGGGACGCTTCTTTTCAAGAAGAGTGGCGCGAGATTAAACAGTCCTTCAAACGAGAGCTGTCGAACCAGATCCACCAGCAATATGGTGTATTGATCGATCCTGCTTCATTGTTTGATGTACAAGTCAAGCGTATTCACGAGTATAAGCGTCAGCATCTCAATGTTTTACATATTGTGACACTCTATAGCCAGCTCAAGCAAAATCCACAGAGGGAAATTACCCCTCGAACCTTTATTTTTGCTGGGAAGGCAGCACCAGGCTATTACATGGCTAAGTTAATAATTAAATTGATCACCGCGGTGGGTCAGATGATTAATCAAGACCCTGATCTACACCATCAGATGCGGGTAATATTCTTGCCTAACTACAATGTGACTAACAGTCAACGGATTTATCCCCTCTCAGATTTGTCGGAACAAATCTCGACTGCGGGCAAGGAGGCTTCAGGAACAGGCAATATGAAGTTTGCGATGAATGGCGCGTTGACAATTGGCACCCTAGACGGAGCGAATGTTGAACTTCGCGATGCTGTAGGCGCAGATAATTTCTTTTTGTTTGGGATGACAGCGGAGGAGGTTAAGAAGCTGAAGTTGCAGGGCTATCGTCCTTGGGACATTTATCAGACCAACCCAGCACTAAAAGATGCCATCGACTTGATTATTTCGGGGCATTTCTCCCAAGGAGATAGAAGCCTATTCAAGCCATTACTAGATAAGCTGCTGTATTACGACCCATTTATGCTGCTGGCAGATTATCAGTCCTACATTGACTGCCAGCAAAAGGTAAGTGAGGCTTATGGTGACCAGAGACACTGGACAGAAATGTCTATTCTCAACTCGGCGCGGAGCGGACGTTTTTCTTCAGATCGTTCGATCCAGGAATACTGCGAACGTATTTGGCAGATCTCCCCTTCCCCTGTAAAATTGGGCGACTATATTCAGATGGAGCGTCCATTAGGAGTAAACGAAAAAAGATGTGGCCAAGGCAAGAGTTAAGGAGAAACTACATTGAATAACTTGTTGACAACCCAAACTAGCATTCGAGATGAGCGATTGAAACAACTACCCTTAGCTCTACTTAATGCCAAAGTTCTCTATGGAGAGAAAAGATTAGATAACTTAGTACTCGGTTATGTAATTGCTGCCATGCAGTTAGAACATGCCATTGCCAGACTGAAAGAAGATAGCTTAGTAATTAGTCTCGGCGATCGCAGCGATATAATTGTAGGTCTCTTGCAAGCTCATCTTTAATTCGACAATTTACTTAATTACAAACTAAAATCTATGCAATCGATAACTACCAAAACCAAAACTTCTCAAGCTCAAACTGGCAAATCGAAAAAATCGCCCGTTGATAAGCGGCTCAAGGCATTAGACATTGCCATGAAGCGGAACCACCATCACCAACATGCCCTAATAGAGATTCTGCATAAAGCACAAGAATCTTTTGGCTATCTTGAACCGGAGATCTTGCAATATATAGCAAGGCAATTGAAATTGCCTCTCAGTAGGGTTTATGGTGTAGCTACCTTTTATCATTTGTTTTCCCTGAACCCGAGTGGTGTTCACAGTTGTGTTGTTTGCCTGGGAACTGCCTGTTATGTCAAAGGTGGGGGGAAAATCACTTCCGCCATAGAAGAAGAACTAGGCATTCACGCTGGTGAAACTACATCAGATAAACAAGTTTCTCTGATGACAGCAAGGTGTATAGGAGCTTGTGGGATTGCTCCTGCTGTTGTCTTTGATGATATTGTGACGGGGAAACAAGAACCAGAAAAAGTATTACAAAAAATCAAAGCTTGGCAATCAGAAGTTATTGGCGATTAGGGAATAGTAGTTTATCAATTTTGAGAGGAGAAGTTAAAGTATGGATTTAAGTGAACTATTAAAAATTGGCGACAGGGAAAAAAAGCAGCAAAAGAGTATTCGCGTCCATTGTTGTACTTCTACGGGTTGTCAAGCAGCCAATTCTCTTTCGGTAAAGAACAATCTAGCTAATGCTGTGCAAGAGTTAGGATTGAGCGATCGCGTGGAAGTAGTAGGAGTTGGTTGTATGGGTTTTTGCGGGCGAGGACCCTTGGTACAGATCGATCCTGAAGATATTCTCTATGAGGTAGTAACCCCAGAAGAGGCACCCAGTATTATTGATGCTCTCAGTGGAGGAGTAGCCAAGCCAATCCAAGGAAACTCTCAACACCCATTTTTTGCGCGACAGATGCGAATTGTTCGGCAGCATACTGGCAAAGTCGATCCCGAACGCATTGAAGAATATATTGCTGTTGGCGGTTATCAGTCTCTTTACAAAGTCCTCTATGAAATGACTCCTGCTGAAGTAGTTAGTGAGATTAGTAAAAGTGGATTGCGAGGAAGGGGAGGCGGCGGTTATCCTACAGGCTTGAAGTGGGCAACAGTAGCGAAGATGCCTGGAGACCAGAAATACGTCATCTGCAATGGAGATGAGGGAGATCCAGGAGCATTTATGGATCGCAGTGTGTTGGAGAGCGACCCCCATCTAGTCCTAGAAGGAATGGTGATCGCTGGTTATGCAGTCGGTGCTAATCACGGCTATATCTATGTCCGTGCTGAATATCCCCTGGCTATACAACGGCTGCAAAAAGCAATTCAACAAGCCAAGAAATACGGAATCTTAGGGAGTCAAATCTTTGAATCTCCTTTCGATTTTAAAATCGATATTCGTATTGGTGCTGGAGCTTTTGTCTGTGGGGAAGAAACGGCTCTGATCCAGTCAATCGAAGGTAAGCGGGGAAATCCAGTCCCTCGTCCTCCTTATCCTGCCGAGTCTGGTTTATGGAAGTGTCCCACTCTCATTAATAATGTCGAAACCCTAGCTAACGTTGCTACCATTATTCACCAAGGGGCAGATTGGTATGCCAGCATTGGCACGGAAAATAGCAAAGGCACTAAAATCTTCGCCCTGACCGGGAAAATTCGCAACAATGGTCTAATTGAAGTCCCCATGGGAATTAGTTTACGGGAAATTGTCGAAGAAATGGGGGGTGGTGTTCCCGATGGAGAGGTCAAAGCCGTACAAACCGGAGGACCTTCTGGTGGTTGTATTCCCGCCTCGATGCTAGATATTCCCGTTGATTATGATTCTCTGAGCAAAATCGGCTCGATGATGGGCTCGGGAGGGATGGTAGTTATGGATCGAGCCACTAGTATGGTAGAAGTCGCCCAATTTTACATGCAATTTTGCCGAGAGGAATCCTGTGGTAAATGCGTCCCCTGTCGTGCAGGAACAGTACAATTATATAGCCTGCTTGACAAAATTCTTAATAAACAAGGGACACAAGCCGACTTGGAAAAATTAGAAACTCTCTGCCACATGGTTAAAAAAACTAGTTTATGTGGTCTAGGCATTAGTGCACCCAACCCTATTTTAAGTACGCTGCGCTACTTTCCTGAAGAGTACCAAGAATTGATTCCAGCAGAAAGTCTCAATGGAAAAGTTAGGCATGGTTCAAGCTAGGGTAATACTTTTACTAAAGCCCAAAACTTAAAACCTTTTTTGTATAGGCTTTTGAGAGATTTACTTAGGGCAAAAGTGTTACCCTAATGTTGAGACTTTTGAACCAGGACCCAAGTTTACCAGTTAATTCTCAGGATATAAAGATTATGTCTGTCAAAACATTAACTATTAATAATACTCCTGTAGCTGCCGAAGAAGGCAAAACTATCCTCGAAGCTGCCAAAGAAGCAGGTATTCATATTCCTACTCTCTGCTTTTTAGAAGGAGTCTCTACTGTAGCTGCTTGTCGGATGTGTTTGGTAGAAATCGAAGGAATTAATAAACTGTTACCTGCTTGCGTCACTCAAGTAACAGAAGCGATAGTGGTTCATACCAATACGCCCAAACTGCAAGAATATCGGCGCATGGTCATAGAATTACTCTTTGCCGAAGGCAATCATGTCTGTTCGATTTGTGTAGCTAATGGTAACTGTGAACTACAAAACCTTGCCATTGAAGTAGGCATGGATCATACCCGCTTCCCTTATCGCTTTCCCAAGCGCAGTGTCGATGTATCTCATCCTCAGTTTGGCATCGACCGCAATCGCTGTATCCTCTGCACTCGCTGCGTGCGCGTCTGCGGCGAAATTGAAGGAGCCCACGTTTGGGATGTTGCCCAAAGGGGTGCTGATGCTTATATCGTGTCTGGTTTGAGCCAACCCTGGTCTGAAGTAGAAGCTTGTACTTCTTGTGGCAAATGCGTCGATGCTTGTCCGACGGGTGCAATTTTCCGTAAAGGAACTACCACCGCAGAAAAACAACGCGATCGCGCCAAACTTCAATTTCTGGTTGATGCCAGAGAAAAACATGAATGGACAAGGTAGTAGTAATCAGTAATCAGTAATTAGTCATTAATCACTAGCGATCAAAAACAAATGACAAAGGACAAAGAACAAATGACTAAAATTAAATTTGCCACTGTTTGGTTGGCAGGATGTTCGGGCTGTCATATGTCTTTTCTCGACATGGATGAATGGTTGCTCGAACTGGCTAACTATGTTGATGTGGTCTACAGTCCTATAGGTTGCGATCTTAAAGAATATCCAGCGGGCGTTGATGTCTGTTTAGTTGAAGGGGGAGTTGCCAACCAAGACAATCTCGAATTAATCCACGAAGTTAGAGCTAAAACCAAAACCCTAATTTCTTTTGGTGATTGTGCTGTAACAGCCAATGTACCAGGAATGCGCAATATGCTTGGAGGGTCTGAACCAGTGCTCAAGAGAGGTTATCTAGAATTGGGTGATGTCACACCTCAGCTACCCAATGAACCAGGAATTGTCCCCGAATTATTAGAGCAAGTTCTCCCTATTCATGAATTAGTTTCTGTAGACATTTTCCTGCCAGGATGTCCTCCTGATGCTGCTCGGATTAGGGCAACTATTGAGCCATTACTTAAAGGAGAACAACCCAAAATGGAAGGACGCGCCATGATTAAGTTTGGCTAATTAGTAGTTGCTACTTCACAAAACAAATACAAAACAAATACAAAATACTAACTACTAATTGTAGAGGGGACTATGACTAAAAAGATAGTAATCGATCCAGTTACACGCATCGAAGGTCATGCCAAAATATCCATCTATTTGAATGATGCGGGAGAAGTTGATGATGCTCGTTTTCATGTAGTTGAGTATCGAGGCTTTGAAAAATTCTGTGAGGGCAGACCATTCACTGAAATGGCGGGGATTACGGCTCGAATTTGCGGGATTTGTCCGGTAAGTCATCTCCTCGCTTCTGCCAAAACTGGGGATAAAATTCTGGCGGTAACAATTCCTCCTGCTGCTGACAAACTACGACGACTGATGAATTTGGGACAGATTACTCAATCCCATGCTCTTTCCTTTTTCCATCTCAGTAGTCCAGACTGGCTCTTGGGTTGGGATAGCGATCCAGCTAAACGCAATGTATTTGGTTTAATTGCTGCCGATCCCGATTTAGCTAGGGCAGGAATTCGCTTGCGACAGTTTGGACAAACAGTGATTGAATTATTGGGAGCCAAAAAAATTCATGCTGCTTGGGCTGTTCCTGGTGGTGTGCGCTCGCCTTTATCACCAGAAGGAGTTGCTTGGATTCGCGATCACCTGCCAGAATCCCGCGCTACTGTAAAGATGGCTCTGGAGTCGTTTAAAAAGCTGATGGGGAGCTTGACGACTGAAATAGATAAATTTGGTCATTTTTCTTCTTTATTTATGGGGTTAGTTGGTAAAAATGGTGAATGGGAGCATTACGGCGGTCAGATTCGCTTTACTGACAGTGAAGGTAATATTGTTGCCGATGGACTTAGAGAAGACGACTACCAAGACTATTTAGGAGAAGCAGTTGAAAAATGGTCTTATCTAAAATTTCCTTACTACAAGCCTTTAGGGTATCCTGATGGCATCTATCGTGTTGGACCTCTAGCACGAGTTAATATTTGTTCTAATTTTGGTACACCAGAGGCAGACAAAGAATTACAGGAATTTCGCGCTCGTGCTGGTGGTGTGGCTAATTCTTCTTTCTTCTATCACTATGCCCGTCTAATTGAAATCTTGGCAGCCCTAGAACGAATTGAACAGCTAATTGATGATCCCGATATTTCTTCTCAGCGTGTTCGCGCTAATGCTGGCATTAACCAATTAGAGGGCATTGGTGTCAGTGAAGCCCCAAGGGGTACTCTATTTCACCATTACCAAGTCGATGAAAATGGCGTAATTCAAAAAGTTAATTTAATTATTGCTACCGGACAAAATAACTTGGCAATGAATAAGACTGTGGCTCAGATTGCCAAGCATTATATCCAGGGGACAGAAATTACGGAAGGAATGCTCAACCGAGTTGAAGCTGGAATTCGTGCTTTCGATCCCTGTTTGAGTTGCTCTACTCATGCAGCAGGGCAGATGCCTTTACACGTTCAACTAGTCGGAAGTGACGGGAGTATATTAAGTGAGGTTTATCGGAATTAAGAAATTTAACATAACTACTACTAGGCGGAAATAGAAGGTTCGTGTCACCAGGTGCAGCCTGACCTAATTTGTGATTTTTGATACCATTTTTTGGGGCTGAATGATAAAAAATACAAATCAATCAATTATTCCCCGTTTTAGGAGTTGCGTCGAATTACTATTTTTCTTGTAGTGCCTAACTTGTAGTGCCTAACTATGATAAATCAAAGTTCATCTTAAAGCACAGCCTCGTTCAATAACACGAAGATATGATGGTCACCAACCCATATCTTCGCAGGATTAGCCCTTTTTTTGACTAGTTCATCTCCCCAAACCCTTGATTTTTCTGTCGCTAGGAAGAGCTACACTCATATGAGTTTTATAGTTCAGTTTCTAGTTTTAAGAGTAAATATCACTCATTACTCATTACTCACTACTCGTTACCCATTAGTTAAGGATTGCTACTGGGAAATGAAAGTCTTTAGCTTCCTGGCTATGACTAGTGGGTTATTCGCGCACTAGAATCTATGGCGGAGAATATTAATTCTTCACCTAGTATTGTTAGGAGCTATGATTTAACTTCGCTACTAAAACCGTCTTTTTTCTAAATCAAGTAAGTTTGTTATGAATATTGGCGATTGCCTGGACAATAATCTGAACAAGAATCCCAGTCTTCTGAGAAAACAAGGTCAAAAGTTTTGCTATGAAACTTCCCTTCTAAGTAACTTTTAAAAAGTTGAAACAAAATGTTTGATTTTGTCGCTTCTGGGATTAAAAATTGCTTCTCTCTGTATATTCGAGTTACCATAGTATCGAACCCCTCTTTCGGGTCGTTGAACAGTGGCGATCGCTAAAGTTTGTCAGGCTTCGGGTAATCGCTGTCGAATCTGTAAATATGTTAGCACGTATCACATGGTAAAACCAGTGTTATAAGTAAATTTTTTCGGGACACTAATGCCAACTAAGGGACAGACTAATAATCCAAAAGGGATCAATCAATATAAAAATAATCGTTCTAAATCTAATATCAGTATTAGATTTAGGAGAGATATTGAACAAAAGTTAAGGGAAACTGCCAAAAAAGAAGGTAAAACTTTAACAGCGATTATTGAAGAAGCTCTTTTAAGAAGTTGGGAAAATCAAGAAGTGGAATCAATCTAAAATCAACAGCTACAAGAATTTATCCAAGATAGTTATAGTTTTCGTTTGCAGAAAAACTACAATCAGCTTAGGGATTTCCTTGATTAAAACAACAGCTTAACTTTCACCATCCATGAGTATACCCCATGAAAATCACTACAAATCAATACGTCCGTGATAAAAGCCTGGTTTGAAGCCAGGTTTTTTGATTGTGGGGTTTAGGAATCTTAGTAATTTATGAGTATATTAATACTAATAAATTGGATGATTGAAAGATGCCTGACCAACTAAATAGCCTAAATTATGGGACTTGCTGCGACAATTTCGGGACGAGTACTGCTAAAGTGCTTGAAGTTCTCCCTAAAACGTCTGGCTAACTCTTTGGCCTGTTGTTCGTAAGCTTCTGAGTCATCCCAAGTATTCTCAGGCTCAAGAATCTTGTGGGGCACTCCCAGAACTACCTGTGGCACTAAAACTTGGAAAATGGAATGGGGTTGATAGTTAACTCCTTCTAGTTGACCATCGAGAGCTGCTGAAACCATAGCGCGCGTGTGTTTAATTGCAATTCTATGCCCTACACCATAAGGACCTCCAGACCAGCCCGTATTTACTAAATAGACTTGTGTATCTGGATGTTGCCGTAAGCGGTTTCCCAGCATCTCATCATAGACTGTCGGTGATAGGGGAAAGAAACACTGACCAAAACAGGCGGAGAAAGTAGCTTCAGGGGTAGTGATCCCCCGCTCTGTACCTGCTAACTTGCTAGTATAACCAGATAAAAAATGATACATTGCTTGCTCCCTAGTCAATTTCGCAATAGGGGGTAGGACACCAAAAGCATCCGCAGTCAAAAAAATAATCGTCTTGGGATGACCCCCTATCCCATGGGGGGAAGAGTTAGGAATATAGTCTAAAGGATAAGCAGCACGAGTATTTTCGGTCAAGCTCCCATCATCATAGTCAGGAATGCGATTATGGGGGTCGAGAATTACATTTTCTAGCAATGAGCCAAAGCGTAATGCTGACCAGATTTGAGGTTCGTGTTCTTTTGAGAGACGAATCGTCTTGGCATAGCAGCCTCCCTCAAAGTTGAAGATGCCTGAGTCTGACCAACCATGTTCGTCATCTCCAATGAGACTACGATGAGGCTCCGTAGAGAGGGTAGTTTTGCCTGTGCCTGAAAGTCCAAAAAACAAGGCACTATGACCCTGTCTATCTAGATTGGCAGCACAGTGCATAGGTAGTATTGCCCTCTTCGTCATAAAATAGTTCATCATCGAGAAGATTGACTTCTTGATTTCTCCACCATATTGAGAACCGCCAATTAAGACAATTCTTTGGCCTAAATGAATGACAATAAATGCCTCACTGTGGATTCCATCTTCTTCAGGCTCTCCCTGTAATCCAGGCACAGCAATAACCGTAAAATCAGCTTGATGCTCTGCTAGTTCGGCAGTGGTGGGTCGCAGAAATAACTGATGAGCCAAGAGATTTTGGGATGCTAATTCATTAATTACACGAACTCCCAAGCGGTATCTGGGAGCAGCTCCCACATAACCATCAAAAATATAAAGCTCTCTTCCCTGAACATAGGCTTGAACGCGATGGTATAACCTTTGAAAAATTTCTTCGGAGATGGCTAAGTTAAAATCGTTCCAATCAATTTGGTCCCTAGTACTAGGTTCTGAGACGATAAATCGGTCTTGGGGAGAACGACCAGTATATTTTCCCGTTTCGACTACTAAAGCTCCATTACTTGCGAGTTTTCCTTCTTTTTGGACTATAGCTCTTTCTACCAATTGAGGAATTGAGAGATTTCGATAAACACGCTTCAGGTTTTTTAAGCCCAAAGCTTCTAATCCATAAGTTGAATAGTTAAATTTTGATTCTTTACTAGCAACTTCACCCCCTGAAGGCGAACAAATTAAGGGTACATGACTAGAACTTGGTTCGATATCTAAATTGATCATAATAATTTCTGATTAATTATTAAATTACTTGAAATATGCTGTGGATTAATCGAGTGATCTTGGAATTTCTCCGTCAATTATCTGTAGCAATCTTCAAGTGAAATAACCTGATTAAAAGAGTTTTTCTTGACTTTTTCTTGAAAACTTTTTCAACCAACCCTAATCACTAGTGTAATAATCCCTTGTGCCTGTCGCATCCATGGCTTCTCCCAGACGTTTTAACCCATGAACATAAGCAGCAGTGCGGATATCTATCTGATTAGTTTGAGCAATATCCCACACTTTTTGTGTTTCGGCTGCCATTTTATGTTTAAGGCGTTGATTCACTTCTTCTAATGTCCAATACCAACCATTACGGTTTTGTACCCATTCAAAATAGCTAACAGTCACACCACCAGCATTAACTAAAATATCAGGAAAAACCTCAATCCCTCTATTGTTTAAAATTTCATCAGCAGCAGAACTAATGGGACCATTGGCTACTTCAAAGATATACTTAGCTTGAATATCTGGGGCATTATCGGCCGTAATTTGATTCTCTAATGCAGCAGGGATTAAAACATCTACGTCTAAAGTCAATAATTCTTGATTGGTGATGGTGCGATGTTCCACAATATCAGAGACAGTATCGCGAGAATAGACGGCTTTAATTTCACGATTGCTATATTTATGTTCTCCAACACGGGGAATATCTAAACCATTAGGAGCGTAAATACCACCTTGAGAGTCACTAACTGCTACTATCTTGTATCCTGCATCAAATAATAACTTGGCTAAAGTTGCTCCGGCATTACCAAAACCTTGAATAGCTACAGTAGTATTTTGGGGAATACAATTAAATTTTGGTAAAACGATCTCGATTACATAAAATGCTCCCCTAGCTGTGGCTTGAGCTCTCCCTTGACTACCTCCTAAACTCAAGGGTTTTCCTGTGACTACGCCACGGGTAAGTTGACGTTGGATCGTGCTGTAGCGATCCATCATCCAACCCATAATAGTAGAATTAGTATAGACACTAGGGCCTAAAATATCTCTGTCAGGACCAATGAAATCGGCAATCTCATTAACATATCCTCGGCTTAATCTTTCCACTTCGGCTTTCGATAATTCTTTGGGGTTAACAATAATTCCCCCTTTGGCACCGCCAAAAGGCAAGTCCAGTAAAGCACATTTAAAAGTCATCCAAAAAGCCAAAGACTGTACTTGATCTAAGGTGACATGGGGATGATAACGAACTCCTCCTTTTCCTGGTCCTCTGGTGTCATCGTAATGAACTCGATATCCTGTAAATATTTTTAATGAGCCATTATCCATTCTCACAGGAATAGAGACACTAAGACTAGCTTTAGGATAACTCAAGCGTGCGATGGTATCTTCTGAAATAGAAATGTATCGTAAAGCTTTTTCTAATCTTTTGCTAGCATCTGCCAGTAAAGAAGTTGGCTGCTTGTGAGAGCTATCAGAATTAACAATTGGAGCAGCAATAGCTTGAATCATAAGCCTGACCTCTTGGGAGCTGATCTCCTCTATTTAATCGAACAAACCGTATAAATTATTACTTTTTGATAATTATTTACATTCTTCTTCGTAACAAGTTGAAATATCGAATCAAATGTCAAGCAAAGCCTAAAGAAGTTTTAATGGCTATAGAAGAGAAATAAACTAATTGATGGCAAGATCAGCCTGGAAATAAGACTCCATCCTCAAATAGGTAGTCGGCCTCTGGGAATTGTCCTTCCGCTTCGATTTGAGCGACGATTTCTACAGCGATTGCTTATATTTCACTTTAAGAGTTTTTCCGTTAATTCTGATACAGTCTAGGATTGAGGTAGGCATTAGTATTTTCTGATCTCGAAGGTCAGGATTTTTTGCCCAGTAAAATGAATTCAAGGTTAAACCCATGTCTCTTCAAAAAATCGGGATTCTTCGGGAAACCAAACCTTATGAATCTAGAGTCCCCTTGGTTCCTCAAGATCTGGCGGAAATTTTGCAACAATCTTGGGCTAAATCCCTAGAGTTTCTGGTACAGCCCTCACCGACTCGTGCTTATGCTGATGGAGATTTTGCAGCGGTAGGTGCCTTAATTGAGCAGGATTTATCGGAATGTCAGCTGATCATGGGCATCAAAGAAGTTCCCGTCGAATGGCTAATTGCGAATAAAACCTATATCTGTTTTTCCCATGTAATTAAGGGGCAGAAGCAAAATATGCCTCTATTGCAGGCTCTTCTTCAGCAGCATATTACACTCATTGATTATGAAGTGATTACTGATGCTAAGGGGAAGCGGTTGGTGTTTTTTGGACGTTCGGCTGGTCACGCAGGAATGGTTGAAACCCTCAGAGCTTTCGGTCTGCGACTAAAAGCTCAAGAGAAAGCTTGTATTTTCCAAGAATTGAAACCCATTTATGACTATCGAAATTTAGCAGCAGCCAAAGAGCAGGTACGTTATCTAGGTCAAGAAATAGAACAGAATCCCGCTCTCTTAGGGATGGAAGAGATTCCTCTGGTTTTCGCTTTTACTGGGTTAGGCAATGTAGGAAAGGGAGCATTAGAAATTTTCGACTTACTCCCCGTCCAGGAAATCAGGCCTGAAGAACTGCCGATGCTATTTCAAAGGTCTGAACAAGCTAGAGGGGGATTATACAAAGTTCTTTTTGAGCAGGAAGACACGTTGAGAAATCAACAAGGGAGATTTGACGTCCAGGAATATGCAGCCCATCCCCAAAACTATCACAGCATTTTTGTCCAGTACCTGCCCTACATTTCGGTGCTAGTGAACTGTGTTTACTGGCAACCAGGACAGCCCCGATTATTATCAGTAGAGGATTTGCAGGCAGCTGAGGCCAGTCAAAAATCCTGTTTACAAGTAGTTGGCGACATTAGCTGTGACCCTCCAGATGGCTCAGTAGGCTGTACAGTCAAGGCGGTTGATTTACATCATCCTCTCTATACTTACTATCCGATTCAGGGCATAACTTCTGATAGCATCGAGCCATCTGGAATTACTGTTTTGGGAGTTTCTAATTTACCAGCGGGGATTCCCCAAGATGCTTCAGAAGCCTTTAGCCAAATGCTGAAACCTTGGGTTAAAGATTTGTTGGAGGCTGATTATCGTAATCCTGATTTATCAAAGGAATTACCTCCTGCTCTAGCTAAGGCAGTGATTACCCATCAGGGAAGTTTGATGAAAGACTACCAAGAGCTGAGGCATTATTTGTTCGAGAGAGAATAAGCCTGAAATAAGAACCTGGGAGTTAAATCTGCATCACTGTTTAAGTCCGGTTAAATTAATTGGTCGTGACAAAATGTACACCAGATTGAAGCATCTTTTTCCTGGCTTTCTCGCTGCCTGGGACAGATATTGGTCGAGTGCCATCCGAAATGAGTGTAACCTCAAAACCTTCTCGACAGCCATCAAGTACAGTGGCGAGTACACATACATCCTCTGCTAAACCACCGACTAACAAACGCTTAATCCCTTTTTTGCGTAAATCTTCGGCCAGACCAGTCTCATCGAAGACAGAGTTTTGATCTCGGTCAAATCTAGTGCCCTTGGTCACCTTGACCACAGATTTAGGTAACTTCAAATTGGCATGAAAGCCAGCACCATCGCTGTCCTGAATGCAGTGAGGAGGCCAGGGACCACAGCGCTCCTTGAAACTGATATGTCCAACGGGATGCCAATCACGGGAAGCATAGATCGGCAAGCTCTTGACGACAGCAGCAGCAATCCAACGATTGAGAATGGGTACTACTTTATCCCCATCCTGGATTGGCAGTGCGCCCCCTGGGCAAAAGTCCTTCTGGACATCAACAATGAGCAGTGCATCCCCCCGTCGTAAACTTTCCTCAATGTTGTTCATATCATACCTTTTTCAGATCTGGTCATGGTTGTAAGTTTGAGCAACCGTGATTCAACTGGTGGCAACTTGCTCTTTGACTTTTTTCTGAAACAGAGACAACTCTTGGCTGACCACAACTGGATAGGGTGACCTAGCTTGGGTAATGGCGCACAGCTCAGTGGGCAGGAGAGCAATCTGCTGCTGTGCATACTTTCGGCTCGATTCAAGGTCAACGCACCCAGTTTTTAACCGCTCACCGTGGTGCATTACAGGTACGAGTAAAGCTCGACCAGCCAGTTTTTCATCGGCTCGTGCGATTACGTCACCCACATTACGCTCATTTTCCGTCATGCGGAAGACTTGTTTGCGACCTGGTAATACTGGCTTGCCAGTAGAAAGCTTTAATCTTCCTTGACCAGCGTACTCGCAGAGTTTGTAAGCAATATCTAAAACAGGTGCATCACTTGATACTCCCATACTGCTGCCGACACCAAAACCATCGATGGGTGCACCTGCCGATAGGAGTTCTGCAATCTGCTTTTCATCAAGTCCTCCACTAGCGAAGAGCTCAACTCTCCTAAGATCTGCCTGATCCAGCAACCGACGGGCTTCCCTTGAAAGGTAGAGCAAATCTCCAGAGTCAAGACGCACTGCCTTGACCTTAAAATCGGGACCCAGGTTCTTGGCTAGATTGATGACGGGTGCGCTCAAAAGTAGTTGCTGCTCCAGAAAGGCGATCGCGAATCGTTCTCTTCGCGGTCGCGCTAAAGTAGCCAAACTAAACCGTCTAGTTTGATAGCGGACAAGAGAATTTTCATTAGGGTTTACTTGATATTTAAAAGTAGAAAACTAAGACTTTAGTATACATAAAAATAGAGCAG
>JASJDB010000446.1 GCA_030065315.1 Xenococcaceae cyanobacterium MO_167.B52
AATGGAACTAAATTTAAGATTAGAGAAATCAAGCCCTTATCTTATCCTGAAGAAATAGCTGACTGGCAAGCAATTCCTCTCACAGATAATGATGGTACAATAGTCAATTTAATTTTGGAAAAACCCTTATCTTCAGCCGAACTTATGACAACTCCATCTAATTTAATAATTGAAGCAGGAAGAATCGTAGAAGTAGGCAAAAAAGACGACAAATTTAAAGTCAAAGTTAAACGAGAAAAAGCTAAAGATTTAAAAATTACGGCACACTCAGGATTGGTAGAGATGAAAGTAGGTCAACTTTGGTCAATGAAATTAGTATTAAAAGAAGATCATTTATATGTTGAAGAAGCTCAATATCTTCAAGATTAACTAGCTAAGTCTTTTAAAGCCATTCTGCTAAATCATCCCATAAAATCTCAAAACGCTGAAAATATTCGTAGTTATTTACCAGTTCTACTGTTTCAAGCTCTGGCTTTTTAAAATTTGGTTGTGGTTCAACAACAGAGGAATCAGGACTAGTATCTAACACCTCATCTTCAGATTTAGCTGAATTGAACGCTGAATTAAATAATATTTGTCTCATAATTCTATCGAGGCTATTGGTCTAAATCCTAGTTATTTTTAAGAGATTAGAGTGCGTTTTTTAAGGGATTGGTATGTATTATGAGCTTGGTGTTTTTCTTGCTTAAGTTGAAGGCTCAAGAGTTGAACTTGAAACATACTCGGATGGTTGCGATATTGTTGTTTCAACTCAGAAACACAAAAGGATAGGGGCTTGTTGGCTTGAGAATGAGACATGGGAACCTCTCTAAACTAAAAAGGGATTGGTTAAAATTTGTTCATAGAAATTTATCAATCAAGAAAAATATTTAATTGATAAATTTCTATACGCCTATCCTAAAACAATAATCCCCAAAGTCAATATGGACAGCTTCAAGATTTTTAATCTGATGATTCAAAAAAACTTATAGAAAAGGTGACATAATTACATCTATCCAGATTTTCTTCTAGCTAAAGTCCGAAGGAAGAATCAATTAATCATTATCTAAACTATTAAGATAAGATTGAACACTACTGATATAAGCAGCATCATTAATAGCTTCAGGATTTAACCGACCTTTAGCGATGGCAACTTCAACTAAATCAGAAGCAGTGATCTTACCAGTTTTTACGGCTCTGTTAAAAGCAGCACTACTAGGAATACCTTGATTAGTAAAATGACCTTGATAACCGCGAGTTACCAAATTTACGGGAGTGATATCACTAGATTTGGCAGTAGTGAATTTTTCAGCAAAAGCGGGAGTAGCGATTAAAGATAGAGTTAAAGCTGATAAAGTAACTAATAATGTACGTTTCATATAACGTTTCTCCTATTTTTTAAGCAAGTCGTTGTTTTTTTGTTCTTGATAATAGAATCCCTGTTGAAAATGAGTGCCAAATGAGAGAAAACCAAAAATTAGTTAATAGTCACAGGAAAATTGCCTGAGTTCAATGTGAAAGAATTATCAGAAATCCCATAATCATGGTTCGTAAAGTATTCACGCCATGACTACTTTCGGTTTCCCTTGGGGTAATTGTGATTCACTTATTATGGAACATCCACTCAAAATTCTAGTTAGAGCAAATTTATATTTTCATGGAACTCACATCAGTGTCGGCATATTGCCAAGCGGAATTAAATTGTTGTTCCACACTTTTAGCTTCTGATTCTTTGCCTTGAAGTTTAAGGCTTTGAGCTAGACCCCACAAAGACCAACCGTTATTAGGATAGATCGCTAAATCTTCCCGATAAACCTGCTCCGCTTCTATGGGAAACTTAGCATCTAATAAGACTGCTCCTAAATATTGTCTGGTGGGAGTTGACCAGTCAGCAGGTTCATCATAGTTTAACTTATCCTCTAGTTTAACCGCTTTTCTTAAAGAGGCGACCGCTTGCTCATAATTCCCTTCCTTGGCACTTAATTCTCCAGCTAAGACTTCTTGAGCTAGTTTTAAAATATCTTGAGTGGTATTGATATCCCAAATAGTTACTGTTGCTAATTCTGGAGCTTTAGCTAGTAAAGTTAAGGATTGTAATTCTTGTTCGGCTGCTGTTAGTTTTCCTTTGGCAGTATAAGCCATGCCTCTGGCATAGTGCCATACTCCTATAGGATATTTAAGGTCTGCCTCTGGTTGGGGTGTGGCTAAAATATCATCCCACTGCCCAAAGCGAATCATGGTCAATAAAGGAATAGAATAGTACTGTTGCAATGTTCCCATCCCTGGTTCTCGCATCATTTCAGAATTCACCATCTCAGCAATACTCTTACCTGCTTTAGTGGCTAACTTACTGTTCCCTTCCAAAGTAGCAGCAAACCACAAAAAATGATGATTGTGAGGGACATAAGCTAAAGGATATATCCCTTGAGCATGAGGTTGAGTTAGATAATCCCGATCTACTGCGAGCGCTTTTTCATTAGCATCCACTGCATCATGATATCGTCCTACACGAATATAAATATGGGAAGGCATATGAACTAAATGCCCTGAACCTGGTACCAGAGTTCCTAATCTATCGGCTGCTGCAATCGCTTGGTCGGGGTATGCTGCTTCTACTGCATGGATATAGAGATGATTTGCCTCTATATGGTTGGGGTTACGTTGTAAAACTGATTCTAAAGTAGTCAAAACTTCTTGGGTTTCGGGTTTGGGTTCCTGTTTTTCTGTCCAATAATCCCAAGGCATAGTGTCCATTAGTGCTTCAGCAAAGATAGTTGCAGCATCAAGATCGTCAGGATAATTTTGGGCTACTTTCCTCATCGCATTAGCATAATTGCGATCTAGAAAGCTGCGCTCTTCGACAACTTGATCTTTATAACGTTCCGCTAAAGCATTGATATATGCTTGTTCAACGGGAATACTATTTTCAGCAAATTTTAACGCCTTTTCCATAGCCTGATAGGATTCGGAGACAGCATCATCTTCCATTGCCGCATTAATATTGGGACCCAAAACATAAGCTAAACCCCAGTAACACATCGCACAATCCGAATCTAGTTTAATGGCTTCTCGAAAGGAACGGGCTGCTTCTGCATGATTAAAACCATAGGCTAACACTAGTCCTTGATCGAAATAGCGTTGAGCTTCTTGAGAATCTGTAGTTATGGCATGATGCTGATTTCCTATTCCTTTAAATAAAGGAACTTTGCTTTGGTTCGCTTCACTTGCTCCAGAAATAAAGCAGCCAAGACTGATAATTAAGCACCAACTCAGAATAACAATCTGCCAACGTTTCATAATAATCACCTCTCAAACATCAGGAGTTTTATCTGTCTATTTAGTACTCCTTTCTCTTGAATGAACCTGTTACAAAAATAAATATAAAATCAAAAACCATACAGACTTATTAGCTATTACTCTACTGTCACACAACCCAAATTTATGAGACTTACTTCAAGAAGTTTACTAGTCAATATATCCTATGAAATGATTAAGAAAAACTAAATATAATATTCTCTTAATTCCAGCCAGTCAGAACGATTTTGCCGATTGTATTTCCTTGTTCTGGAATTCTTTCTGCTATCCCTAAATACCTAGTAATAGATCTGGTCAAGATTGTCCTCAGATTGGCTAAATGTTGATACGACCTCTGGACTAAGAGCGAAAGATTCCCTCATGGTTTGCGAGGGGTTCACTCGTTCAAGAGCGAGGGCTATTGATGAGACAATGATTAATCAAAATGGTTAATTAAGTAACTATTTCTCATCTATTGAGATGCTTTAATTCTATTAGATAATATTTCAAGCTAATTGACTAAGAAACGTTAAAGTTAAAACTTTTATAGCAATCAATAATTTAAGATTTAGTTGCCAAAATTAACTAGCCTACTGGCAAAATAATAAGTATCCTTCCCCAAGGAATCAGGTAAATATTTTCTTTCCTAGCAGGCTCATAAACTCAATTGCTTCAACATTAAACAATTAAAAGAGATTTAATCTTTTAATTCACTACATTTTACTATATTTAAACCAATCAAAAGCCAAATATCCCCAAAGATGACCACTGCCAACTTCCAAGAGTCAAAAACATCACCAATTAAAGACTCAGTCAATGCTTATCTGAAAGAAATTGGTCGTATACCTTTACTTGATGGAGAACAGGAAATAATCCTCGCCAAGCAAGTTCAACGCATGATGTCTATTCTTGACAAGAAAGAACAACTAGAAAAAGAAACCAGCGTAATTCTAGATAATCAAGATTGGGCTAAAGCTGTGGGAATGAGAGAGAAAGAACTCAAGCAAGTTCTGGCTCAAGGTAAAAGAGCCAAGGATCAGATGATTCGGAGCAATCTCCGTTTAGTCGTTTCAATTGCCAAGAAATATCTCAATCGCAATCTGGAACTGCTCGATCTAATTCAAGAAGGAAGCTTAGGTTTAGAAAGAGCTGTAGAAAAGTTTGAGTATAGCAAAGGGTACAAGTTTTCGACCTATGCCTACTGGTGGATTCGTCAAGCTATGACTAGGGCTATTTCTAATCAAGCTAGAACTATTCGCCTACCAATTCATGTTACCGAAAAACTCAACAAAATCAAGAAAGCACAGAGAGAATTAGCTTTAAAGTTAGGTAGAACTGCTACAACTGCTGAAGTAGCCCAATTCATGGATATTACATCAGATGAAGTCAGGGAATATATCACCAGAGCTAGAGAGCCAATATCATTGGATATGACAGTTGGTAAGGAAAAAGATTCTGAATTGTCAGGGATGATTGAAGATCAATCCCCATCACCATTAGAAAACATCACCAAAGATTCGTTAAAAGAGGAAGTTCTAAAGATGCTCTGGGAACTGAAGCCAAAAGAACGAGAAGTACTTTGGTTTCGTTTTGGTTTAGAAGATGGGACAGAGTGGACTTTACAAGCGATCGCCATACGATTAAATCTTAGTCGTGAACGAGTCAGACAAATAGAAAGTAAGGCTTTGACTAAACTCAAAGCCAAGAAACCCAAAGCTTTACGAGAGTATCTTGCTGGTTAACATTCAATTGAAAGTATTTTTCTTTCCTCTCCAGAAAAGTGTTAGTATAAGAGCCGAGAACGATTAAGGTTTCATTCAGTATTGCTAGGTCATTTCCGTAAAGTATTGAGCTATTTCTTGAACAATAATCCAAATCTCTCTAAACACAACACTCATTGAGAGGAAAATAATTTTATGTCAATTTATGTCGGTAATTTATCTTACGAAGTCGATCAAAACGACTTAAATGAAGTTTTTGGTGAATATGGAAAAGTTAAAAGAGTTCATATTCCCACAGATCGTGAAACAGGTCGGGTCAGAGGATTTGCATTTGTAGAAATGGAATCCGAGGCTGATGAAGATAAAGCCATTGAAGATTTAGATGGTGCAGAATGGATGGAGCGTACACTCAAAATCAACAAAGCTAGACCCCGTGAAAACAGAA
>JASJDB010000447.1 GCA_030065315.1 Xenococcaceae cyanobacterium MO_167.B52
GCACAAAAACGCCCCGTAATAGATTAGAAATTACTAAAACCGATTTTTTTGACCAACGATCTACATATACTCCTGCAAGAGAGCCAAACAAAACCGCAGGAATGGTAAAAGCAATAGTTACAGGGGAAACCCAAAGACTAATTGGCTTTCCTGGTATCTGAAAGCTACTAGCTATAATCGCAATAGTCAGAACTAGATAAACTTTATCTGCTAACTGGGAAAAAATCTGACCCCCCCACAAAACTAAAAAACGACTGTTTTGTAGTACAGGAAGAAATCCTTGAGGATGTTCAGTTAATTTGGGAGATAATTTGGAATTTGGAGTTTCGATAGTGATTGGTTTTTCGTAGTTATATTTTGTTTCAGACAGTCCCATTACAATAATTACTCTTTGGTGTTAAATCCTCTTGTTCCCAATTGTCGATGCCATAGGAAACAAAGTTGGTTAGCAATTATAACCATTAAGAAAATTCTATTACCTTAGAACATCAAATTCTAGCGTACCTGAAAATATTAAGGTTTGAATTGATTTTTCAGAGGATGGCAATACTGAGAGTGACTCGCTATATGGTGGTAATGAGAATGAGTACTTATGGTGTCCTTCTAAAGTTATGAGTACTCACAACTTACTTATAAAGTAGGCTTTCTTTGGCTGTGGCACGTACAATACGATTGCTATCTTCGGCTAATTTCTTTAAGGTATCTTCTGGAGTTTCGGCATTTTTCGCGATTGCATATCTTTCTAACCACGAGACAGAATTACTATTCTCAACTAAGACAGAACTTTCTGCATAGTCGCTCAGGAAAAAAGTTAAACGACTAAAAGATGGATATTCTAATTTAGCAAAGTTTCTAAAAATAGTTTCTTTTATTTCTTGGGTACACTTAGGGTTTGCTGAGACAGATGCACGAACTAAATCATCATGATCGTTAGCAAGTTTTTCTAGTATCTCGATTGGTGTATTGTGATTTTTAGCTACATAAAAACGAATCAAAACATCAGAATCATTTACCATTTTTTTTAAAATATCTGATGATGTACTAGAGTTCTTAGCTACGTATCTACGAACTGAATCGACAGAATCATTAGCAAGTGATTGAAGTATATCTGATTTTGCATTGGAATTCCCAGCAACATTTTCCCGTACCGAAGGATCGGGATTCGTAGAAATAAATCTTAAAATTTTTGCTGATGAGTTAGGATTCTCTGCTAAAGATTTATGAATCCAATTATAAGAATCGGGGTTACTAGAGTCAGTAGCGAGAAATTCTAGTATATTTAATGGCGTACTCAGATTTTTTGCTACACCATCACGAACTGAATTGTCGGAATCATTTGCGAGTAATTCTAAGATATTTATTGGCGTACTAGGATTCTTTCCTACGCGATAACGAATCCAGCGATCGGAATCAGTAGCAAGTAGCGCAAGTTTTTCTATTGGGGTGCTGGGATTTTCTGCTACAGACTGCCGTTTTTCTGCACTAGAATTTATAGCCAAAGACTCTAATATTTTGGTGGGTGTATTCGGGTTTTTGGCAGCAAGCTGACTAACCTGAAAATTATCATCATTAGCTAGTATTTCGAGTTTATCTGCTGGTGTATTGGGATTTCCTGCTACCTGCATACGAACTCTCTCGCTTGGATCGCCAGCTAGTAGCTTGAGTTTATCTGTTGATGTTTTACTATTTTTAGCTACCGACATACGAACCTCAATACTGGAATCTTCAGCAAGTGATTCTATGATTTCAACGGGAGTGTTCGGATTATCAATTACATCCCTACGAACCATATAATTGCGATCGCGTGATAAAAGTTCGAGTATATCTAGGGGAGTATTGGGATTCTCTGCAACACTGTTACGAATCCAACGAGTAGGATCGTGTGCCAGTTTTCTTAACCAAGTTGCTGTTGTATTGGGATTTTTTCCTAAATTATCTCTAAATTCTAAATTTTCTATAATGACAGGTGGAATAAATTCAAGAAAATTAGTTAATAATTCAGAATAGATCAACAATTTATGAAATTCTTCTTCAGTAAAATAATTATCTAGAATATCGTATTTAAGATAAGTTTCTCGAATTACAATTGCTGCTTCCTCATGCCATCCTTCCAGCATTTCTCCTGATATAGCAACGTTCATTTTAGCCATGTATGCTAGAATTTTGTCTTCATGTTTAGCAGCATAATTTAACAAGAATTCTGGGACTTGTGGTTGTTGAATTAAACTAGCTAAACCATCTGAAGAGATATTTTCTACCCTTTTTAAATCTTCTAATGTTAAAAGTGGGAAAACAGGATTATTTAATAGCTCTTGAGGAAAATCTTCACCTACAAGAAATAATGTTATTACGGGACTATTAGGATTGCCAGCTACGGCTTTTCTGACAGCTTTACTTTTATGAAAACCCAATCCTTTTAATAATTCTGGAGGTGCTGCAATATTACCCGCTACAATTTGCGCGAGGCGATCGTTTATTCCCGCCAATTCTTTTAAGCGATCGTCAGATGTGGTTTCTAATTCTGCTTCCTGTTCGAGAACAAGACTATTATTAATTTCATTCATAGAAAATGTCTTGATCGATTTATCTTGCGATCGCGTAGCTTTTTTATTTGGAATAGCTATGGCAGTTCCAAATAAAATATAAACAATAACAACGAAAAAATGACTAAGAATAAATGATATTAATCGCGAAAATCTCATGAATTAATTAGAATCGCCATACCAGCTAAATTTTAAAGTTCTACTAGTAATTTTCCCGTTTTCGATTTACCAGATTTTAAATACAGTAGAAATTTTGAATTCGTTAGCACTACCTTTATGAATATGTTCTCTACGGGAACAATTGGAAAAAGTTGTTTTAAGATAGAGCTATCGCGCATTGAATGCTTTAGGCAGATCGCGGAGTTTAATGAATCCCTCGTCAAATAGTAAATTTATTTGTGCGTAAGTTAGTATTGCTGTCTGTACTACTGCAAAGGATTTAGTACCTTGCGAAAAATAATCTTATCGTCCCCTGCTTTGTAAAATTCGCGGATTCTGGCTTCTTGATCGTAGCCGTGCTTGCGGTAAAATTCTCTTGTACGTTCAAAGTTTGGCAGCCCAGAAGTTTCCACTAATAGTAGTCGCTCAACCCTTGCTGTTAAGGTTTCTTCTATATATTGTAAGAGTTTGCCTCCCCATCCTTCCCCCTGCCGATTTGGATGAACAGCAATAAAGTACAGATTCCATGTGCCATAAGTATAAGGTTCTGGCGCGTAATATGCGACTCCAATTGGTTCACCATCATCATAGGTGATCCAAAAGTGATTATTACCTAGGTTGCCATCGAAGTATTCTGTTAACATACCACCGAATTCTTCAAGTTCTTGGGGACTAAATAGATCCACTGCACTAGCAATTCCAATTAGAGCTTTTTTGTCATCGGGGGTGGCAGAGCGAATCATAAAAAGCTTTGTCAGTTTAATTTAGAGGAGTCAGGCATATTGTATCTTGTTTAGCATCACCAAACAGGCTAGAAATCAACTTAATAAAAACTATTTAAATTATGAGGTGCTAAGTCAGAAAAAATGACAAAATTTTTCCAATCAACAATTAAGTATGTAATTATTACTATTTTTAGCTTAACTTTGACCTTAATTTTCTCTCCCAAGAGTTATGGACAAATTCCTTTATTTATCCCGTCAAGTAATAATCAACAAAATGAATCACTTCCTTGGGATTTAAATAAAGCTTATCCTTGTGGCAAATTTTGGTGTAGTGACATTTACATCTATGATTTTGATCCCGACGTTGAAAATCAACGTGCCATACTTACTCCTGAATTAACAGTAACAGCATTAAAAGAGCCTAATCAATCGAACATTGAAGTTGCCACAATAGTAGAAGAGCGAGGGGAATTGGTGCAACGAGTTTTTCAACAAATTTTTGAAGATATTGTGAGTGGAAAAACTATTACTGAAGTTCCTTACACCCCAGAATGGCGATTTTGGCTGCCCAGAACTATCAAATCTCTGCATCCTTGGACCCCTCAGATTAAAGTAGACATTGAAAATCAAGAAACAGTGATCTATGTGCCAGATCAATCGGAGTTAGGATTACCTTCACAAACAATTGTCAAGATAACTGATTTTGATGCTCAAGCCAATGGTATGACAAAAGAAGAATTAGCTGAGGCTTGGCAAAGTAGCATTAGTTCATCCTTTTCCAATGCCCTTTGGGGACATGAATTAAATCTACAGCATCCCACTTGGCGTTGGAGAATCTCCGCTGCAATTATGGGGATAACGCTAACAATTATCTGGTTGATTCATTTAATCCGTAGTTTCCTGCGAAAATGGAATCATAAATTGCGACGCAGACTGGAAGAATTTACTGATGCCCTAACTGTTGATCCTGAAGCCACATCTTCTCCAAATATAGAAATAGAAAAGAATATCAACGATATTTTAGATAACTCAGATGACTCAGATGACTCAGAGTCAACGGAGACTGAGATATCTGAGCCAAATGATACTCCAGTAGAACCAGTTAAAACAAAAGTATCATCCTCTTCCATCTCAAGCAAGCTTTTGAGTTTATTTCAGAAACAGAATCAGGAGAATAAGTGGCTGGTTGGTAAGTTTAACATTTCTGCACCCAAGCGTTTTTTGCAGCATCAAACTCTGATTAAACAAAAAAGAAATTTCTGTCAACTACTTCTAAGACTGATGTTGAATTTAGAAATATTCCTTTTAGCTGTTGGTTTAACCATAATTGTTTATGTATTTCGTACAACCCGCTTTTTCTCAATTTATTTGATCCGAGAAACTATAATTTTGATTTTTCTTTGGTCAGGGTTAATCTTGGTTGATAAACTTGGAGATTTCATTATCGATTATTGGCTGAATCGTTGGGCAAGTGAAGCACAATTAGCCAATTCAACTTCCAATCGTCATACTCTTAGAGCCAATACTTATTCAAGAGTTCTTAAACGAGGCACCAGTTTTTTTATTACTACTTTGGGATTGTATGTAAGTATCTGGTTACTTGGTTTTAATCCCTCTGTCTTGGCTAGTGCCGGGGTTGTTGCGGTTGCCATAGCTTTTCTATCCCGTAGTTTACTCGAAGATATCATCAGTGGGATTGTAATTTTATCTACGGATCGCTATGCTCTTGGAGATGTGGTTGACTTTGGTGGGGGAATGGCAGGTTCTGTCGAAGATATAACTCTATTTGTCACTTCCCTACGCAATCTTGACGGACAGTTAATTTCGATCCCTAATCGTAATATTGAATCTGTGATTAACAATACCAAAAATTGGTCTAGGGTTAACTTTACTATTCGGATCGCCTGGAAGCAAGATATCAATAATGCCATAAAGGTGATGACTGAAGTGGCAACCAAAATGCAAAGTGAGCCTCTATGGCAAGAAAAATTTCTCGAACCTGCTGAAATTTTAGGAGTTGATGAAATATCTTATC
>JASJDB010000448.1 GCA_030065315.1 Xenococcaceae cyanobacterium MO_167.B52
ACTGTTACTTCTTGTTCTCCAATATGGCTTAAATGAACATGAGTTAAGCCACTACTATAGACAGTATTTTTTCTAATAACTTTTTTTACTTGTTCTACTGGTAAAGCTAAAGTTAACTTGCCAATAGGAAAAATAATTGTTTTCAATAAAGAGTTAGATGATTTAGCAGCAAGGGACTCTAAGGAATCGGCATTTTTAACAATAGAAGTAGGCATAATATTATAATTTTTTGAATTATTAATTATAAATTTAGTTATTTAACAGCCAGTTTACTGGCAATTAATTTTTCAATTTGAGCTATAAATTGCTCTTCAACATAAGGTTTAGTAAAATAAGAATTAGCTCCTAGTTGTTTGGCTAAATTTCGGTGTTTATCACCACTACGGGAAGTTAGCATAGCAACGGGAATTTGTTTGAATTTATTATTTTTACGACGTAAGCTGAGGAATTCAAAACCGTTAACATTAGGCATTTCAATATCACAAATTACCAAATCAATTTGAGAATTTTGTTTCATTTTATCTAAGCCTTCTTGTCCATCTTTAGCTTGTAATACTTGATAGCCTTTATGTTCTAAATTGAAAGTCAGGGTACGACGCATTGTAGAAGAATCGTCTATTACTAAAATTGTTTTAGGAGCAGATGTTAAAGGAATAGTAGAAGATGGTTTGTTGTTTTGGGTAGGTTTAGGGGTTAGTATTTTACTTAATTCTTTGAGAAATTCTTGCTCAATATAAGGTTTAGTAAAGTAAGCATTGGCTCCCAATTGTTTTGCCAGATTACGATGTTTTTGACCACTACGAGAGGTGAGCATAATTACAGGTATTTGGGCAAGACTAGTATCACGACGACGTACATCTAAGAATTCAAACCCATTCATATTAGGCATTTCTACATCGCAAACAATTAGATCAACTTCTGCGTGTTGTCTTAGTTGCTTCATCGCATCTTGTCCATCTTTGGCTTGTACTACTTGATAACCTTGGTTTTGCAAACTTAGAGCCATAGTACGACGTAGAGCAGTGGAATCATCTATGATCATAATTTTGCTCCTAGTCTGAACACCTTGAGCAATCGAATCGATACTACCTATTAGTTGTGAGTCTTGGTCTAGATCCCTAGCCTCCAAACCAGTTTCTGGTCTAGTCTGTAAAGCAGAACTGATGCTACCAGAAGATTGTGTAATTCCTAAAAAGTCATCTAGAAGGGTGGCTCCATTGAGTACAGGAATTAAAGTTCCATCTCCTAAAATCGTGCAACCATAAGTGTAATTGGGTGCAGACATGGCTTTGCCAAAAGGCTTAATAACTAATTCCTGTTCAGTAACGAGTTTTTCAATTTCTAGAGCAAAGAGTTTTTGTCCGCGACGGATTAATAATAGAGGTAATTCCCAGTCTTGTGGAGCGGTTACTGAATCAAAAAGCTTGCTACTGTGATTGATAGGAGGAATAGTACAATTGTAGGGCAACATTCCTTTGAGGTCGCAAATTGGGATTAGGGTATTATTCCAGTAGAAAAGTCTTTGACCACCTGATACTTTAATTTGTTCGGCAAGAGGAATAATAATTTCTTCGATACTGTCAGAAGGAATAGCAAAGGCAGTAATACCGAGAGAAAATACCAGTAATTTGGCGATAGTGAGAGTTAGAGGTAGCCGTAAAGAAAAGGTACTTCCTTCTCCTGGAACAGAACTAACAGTAATTGTACCTTTGAGGGATTCTATTTGCGATCGCACAACACTCATCCCTACACCGCGCCCTGAAATTTCACTGACTTGCTCTGCGGTGGAAAATCCTGGTTCAAAGATTAATCCGAATAAGTCTTCTTCGGAAGTATGGGGAATTTGTTCTGGGGAAATTAAGCCTTTTTTGACGGCTTTTTCGGATATTTTAGCTAAATTTAAACCTTGACCATCATCTTTGATATCGATAACTGTCTGATTTCCTTGATAGTAAGCGTGAATTTCAATCTTTCCTTTTTCGGGTTTACCTTGTTGACGGCGAACCTCTGGAGGTTCAATACCATGATCAAAACCATTACGGAACAAGTGAAGTAAGGGGTCATAGAGTTTTTCTAATACTGCTTTATCTACTAATACTCCAGTGCCAAACATCTCTAAATTTACGGGTTTTTTGTATTTACTAGACAAGTCCCTCAGAGTACGAGGGAAACGTTTTAAGATTTGCTCTAGGGGTAACATTCTCGCCCACATCAACTCATCCCGCATTTGCCCCAACATCTGACGCTGAGAGTTAATGGTTTTATCTGATTGTTGGGCAAAGAGAAAAATATCATCCATGTTTTCTTCTAATTGCAATACTTCATCGAGTATGTCTTGAAGTAGGTAATGAAGATTGCTATAGGAATCCATTTCTAAAGAGTCGAAGGTACTCCGCCGTAAAACGACGGAGCCTGCTTCGACTTCGTCGAAGCTACTTGGCTCTGATAAGTCACTAGTTGCTTCAACTTTTTCTAATTCCCTGGAGCTTTGATTGGGTTCAGAGCGTTCCGACTCTACTAACATCTGATCAGAAAATTCTCGTAATTTTGCGATAATTTTGCGAAAACGGGTAAATTTGCTGGTTAATTCCTGAATATTACTTTGTAGTTGCTCATTCTGTAGGGAAAGACTGTTACGGTTAATGACCAACTCTCCTACCAGATTATTCATGCGCTCTAAGCGGTCTAAATCGACTCTGACGCTTAAGTTAGAACCACTAGCTTTTTGAGATTCTTTAGTCTGGGATTTAGGAGTTTCGACTGGTGTAATTTCTAGTGATTTCTGAGGAGCTTTAGCTTCTAGTACAGGTAACTGCTCAAAGATTTCTCCAATCGATTCCACTGCGGATTCTAAATTTTCTGGTGCTGGAAACTGATCTGTTTCTTGAGGGGTGATATCTGCTGCTACTTCTGTTTTTTCTGCAATGGGTGTTCCAAAATCGGGAAAATCCAGAGCCGAATTTTCGATTAAACCACCGAAAACATCATTCAGAGAGTCTGGATCAAGGTTAATATCAGCAACAATATCTGATTCTGAGGCTACTTGCTGCTGTTGATTTTTCTCTGTATCTTCCGTTGCAGGGCTATCTGAGATTTCTATAGCAGGGGGAACTGAGGCAAAAAGATCGAGTCCCAAATCCTGTTCTACTGCTTCATGATCATCTGTTGAATCGACACTTAGAGGCTCATCAATATCGGCAAAAATATTTTCTTCATCGCTTGGGAGAGGGAGAATTTCTGATTCTGGACTTTCGAGAGTTCCGCCAAATACATCATCTAGAGCAAATATATCGCCATTAAGGGGATCTGACCATTGATCTGTAGTTATCTCACCTACACCAGAAGCAGAATTAGATTCTGCTAGAGCTAATAAAGCAGAGGAAGGTTCTCCCCCTTGAGACCGATCGCCATCTAACACCAAATCCCTGGTAATTCGACAATCATGGAGTAAGGCTTGAGCAATATCTAAAGCCTGATCTGGATTATTTTGCAGAGCTAGTTTGGTTAATTCGATGATCTGAGTAAAGCCAGGTAAGGCAAATAATTCGGCAAATCCCCCTAATACCTCAATCTGATTTTGTAGCTCTTGGGATACATCAAAATTTTGAGAATTCTCAATTACTTGACTCAGATTATCCAAGGATTGAGCTACATCTACCTCAAAAATTGAGGCAACAATATCTATTCCTAAATCATTAGCTCCAGGAATATAGTTATCTGATTCCTCTAGAGCTTCCCCCAGAATTCCCTCTAACTCACTAAATATGGGATCGGCTGTTGCGATCGCATTACTTGCATCAAATGACCCTATTTCCATCTGTTCTGTCAGAGGATTACGCAAGCAATCATAAGCTTGTAATAATAAGCCTTCTAGTTGATCATCAAAAATTACTTTTTCGCTATAAAGAGCTTTAAAAAAGTCTTCTAAACGATGTGCCAAAGTTTTAATTGCATCCAATTCCACACTAGCAGCTCCCCCTTTGATCGAATGAGCAGCACGCATTAATTCATGCACTTTAGCAGTACTATGATCTTCTTGAAGACTTAATAAGCCATCTTCCAGAACTTGGAGTAGCTCTTGAGCTTCTTCGATAAAGAATTGATACGCTTGATCGCGAATGTTCGGATTGAGAGACATGGTATTGGTTAAACTAGGATACTAAGTTTTAAATTGATCGATTTCAGTGCGGAGTTTTTCTGTTACCGTCAGAAGTTGGGTAATTTCCTGAGATACTTGAGTCGCCGATTGAGAATTTTCCTCCGCAGTCAAAGCTACATTGGTGATGTTATTGCTAACCAGATTAGAAGTTTGGGATTGTAACATTGCCGATTCGGCAATCTCAGTTACCAGTTTCCTAATCTCATTACTAGCAGCAGTCACACTGTCCAGACTTTGACGAGTATCCTGTACTAGTTTTGTCCCTTCTAGCACCTGCTTAGTCCCATTAGACATGGCTGCTACCACTTCGGTAGTTTCTAACTGCATTTTGAGTAGGAAATTTTCAATATCCGCCGTAGCTGTAGCAGATTGAGTAGCCAAAGAGCGCACCTCCTCAGCAATCACTGCGAATCCTTTGCCTTTTTCACCAGCTCTAGCTGCTTCAATGGAGGCTTTGAGAGCCAGCAAGTGAGTTTGAGCTGCAAAACTACTAATAGAACCCAAGACTTGGGAAATTTCTTGGGATGATTCTCCTAAGTGTTTGACTTTTTGTTCTGTTGCAGTAACAGTCTTTTGCAGATTGTTAATTTTAAGTACTGTTTGGTTCATGGCATCATCGCCAACATTGATAGTTTCTGCTGCTTGTTGGACGATTTCTTTCGCTTGAGAAGCTCGTTGGGAAACACTCCGAATCGACTCATCTATTTCTTTAATGTAATTAACTGTTTCAGAAATTGATACTGCTTGTTCTACAGATTCTTGGGCGAGTTTGGCTACAATGTGTTTACTATTATCCGCAGTACTTTCTACTTCTTTAGCGACAATTTTTACTTGGTTAACTAATTTGTGCAAACTAGAAATAGTGGCATTATAAGAGTCAGCAATGGTGCCGATTTCATCTTCTGTTACCCTAGCCCTAATAGTTAAATCTCCTTGGGAAAGGGGGTCAACTTCTTGGAGTAGTTCCAAAGCTCGCCATTGGATTCTTTCTTGGTCTTGTTTGGCTTTGATTCCTGCTTGCTTTTGCTGTTCGAGAAACTCTAATCGTTCTAGAGAAAAACTTAGTTGATTGGCTATTTGTTCTACAAAAGTAATTTCTTGAAGTTCCCAATGACGAGTATTAAAACATTGATGAATACTTAAGAGAGCAATGATTTTTCCCTGAAGAAAAACGGGTGCTGTTACAGTAGATTGCACTTCAAAATCTTCTAGTTTTTGTAACTGTTGACTAGTTAAATTAGCTTCTTGAATATTGTTAATTGCTTGAACTTGATTAGCTAAATCTTGTTCTAG
>JASJDB010000031.1 GCA_030065315.1 Xenococcaceae cyanobacterium MO_167.B52
TATACGCGCAGCGCGGGCGACTCAAGCACTGGAATCAAGTTCCAGTGTCGCGCCCTTGACTACCGAAGGTCGTTCTGCATTCTAAATTCCCACAAATTTAAAGTGTTGTATCTAAACAGGATTTAGTATCAGTCCTCTGTGCTGTATCAAATTGTTATTAAGGTAGGCAAAGTAATTTTTATTTTTGATTGTTTTGCCTACCCAGATGATAAAAACATCAGTTTATAGTTTGGATTGCCCCTATCGTTAATTGCTGTTGTTCGGTAGTCCCCTATTAACGATGAACTATCCTAAAGGATCCCTAAAGGGTATATCCGCAGGTGTATCCTTTAGGACACCTTCGGACATTGTACCCTTGTCCTAAAGGATACCGCTTCGCATATGGTGTAACCGCTTCGAGACCGTAGGGAATCCTTTAGGGCATATCAACGATTAACACAATTTAACTTGCTACAGAAGTAGCAGCACTAGGACGTTTTCTTCTTCTAGCACTTCTAACTTTGGTTTTTTCAGGGATTTGTAGCAAAAATACTACTAAAGGACGACTTTGCAACTCCCTTCTGACCAGTCTTTGCAAACTCCCCTCAATTTCAATTTTTAATCCTGTCCAATCTACTTCTACTTCTTGATTAACTTTACTGGTAAAATTTGTCCAGCGATCGCTCAAAGTAGTTTCTAAAGTACGACAGATCAGCTGTTGCAACAGCGAAGGTTCTAGGGAAGTAACTACACCCCGTAAATGAGTCCCTGGAGTAGCAACTAATTTACCAGACCAATCTATAGCAGCAGCTACGGTAATTACTCCATCCTCTGCTAACTGTTGTCTTTCCTTCATTACATTATCGTGAACAATACCAGAGCGATCTACTAATTCAATGCCAGAAGGAACTTGTCCAGCTACAGTAATTTGATCTTGAGTAAGTTCAATAATATCTCCGTTGTCGATAACTATGGTATTTTCTTTGGGAATCCCCATGCTTTGAGCCATTTGAGCGTGCTTAACTAACATCCGATGCTCTCCGTGAAAGGGAATGAAGAATTTAGGTTTAGTTAATGCCAACATCAATTTATGGTCTTCCTGGGCTCCATGACCTGAAACGTGAATCCCGTGGTGTTTGCCATAGACTACGTTTGCTCCTTGCATCATCAGGCGATCTATGGTGTTGACTACTGCAATGGTATTCCCTGGAATGGGGTTGGCAGAAAAGACTATGGTATCCCCTCGTTTGACCCTAATTTGTCGGTGTTCTCCTTTGGAAATACGAGTCATAGCTGCTAGGGGTTCACCCTGAGAGCCTGTAGTTAAAATTAACGTCTTCTCATCAGGAAAAGTTCGTAAAGACTTGATCGATTCAAATACATCATCAGGACACTTAATATAGCCCAGGTTTCTGGCGTGAGCAATAACGTTCAGCATGGAACGCCCAACTACCATCACTTTCCGTTTGTGTTTTTGAGCCAGTTGCAAAATGATGTTAACTCTGTGTACAGAAGAGGCAAAGGTTGTGACCATGATCCGTCCTTCTGCTTGACCAAATATACGGTCTAAATTGGGATAAACCGAACTCTCAGAAGCTGTATGTCCTGGTACTTCCGCATTAGTTGAATCACTCAATAAGCACAGTACACCTTTTTCGCCATATTCAGCTAGTTTTTGTAAGTCGTAGTATTCTCCATCTACAGGAGTGTGATCAATTTTGAAATCTCCTGTGTGGATAATAACTCCCAAAGGAGTGTGAATCGCAACGGTAAAACTGTCAGCAATAGAGTGAGTGTTGCGAATAAACTGTACCTGAAAGTTTTTACCTAATCTAACTGTCTCCCTGGGAACTACACTTTTTAAGGTTGTGCGATCACTCACTCCTGCCTCTTCTAGTTTATCTTGTAATAGGGTCATTGCCAATCGGGGACCATAAATTACAGGAATATCAAATTGTTTGAGGTGATAAGCAATTCCTCCGATATGATCTTCATGACCGTGAGTCACAATCATACCCTTGATTTTATGCTGATTTTCCCTAATGTAAGTCATGTCAGGTAAGACAATATTGATGCCGTGCATTTCATCTGTGGGAAAGGCTAAACCAGCATCTAATAAGATGATTTCATCCTTATACTCAAAGACACAGGTATTTTTACCAATTTCATGTAATCCACCAAGAGGAATAATCTTGATTGGAAGTTGATTAGAATTATTGCTCATTATGTTTCCTTTTTCAGTTGTTATTTTGTAAATCAAGCTTGTTTAAAATCTGTTATTAATAGCGATGATAAGTTGGATAATTTATTATTTTTTCGATAATTATCAAATTATTGGTTGCTGATATTTTTTTAATAACTAAACTTTTACTGTTTATCTTGTTGTAGATCAGTATAAGTATCTATGGGAAATAAATTACCTAGTTGCAATAGGCAATAATATAAATTAGTTGATAGTTTTTTACAGCACAACAATTAATAAACGAAGTAATTTATGCCTACCAAATTTTGCATACTCTAACTTAGGCAAATTATAGTTTGGGATAGGGGGGGATTTAAATTATATTTGTTTATATATTAGTGTTAATTATGATTCTATTACCTCCTTTAATGATTATTTTATGATCGATCTTCATATTCGCCTTTCTTCCAATTCTATTAATTTTTATCTATACTTTTGGTGTATTAAAAAATACGTTTATTACTTTATTTGTCATTATAACTAATTAAAATAATTATAACTTACTGAGGCTTTTATATATTTAGTTTCAAATTAAATCTAAATCTTGAAGCACTGTTTTTAGCTGTTCTTTAAGTCCTAATTCTAACTCACAAAGAGGGGAACGCAAACCGCCAACCTCCCAACCTTGTAAATTAAGTGCAGCCTTAATAGGAATAGGATTAGTATCAGCAAATAAAACCTTAAATAGAGGAAACAGTTTTATTGTCAGTTCCACTGCAATTTGATTTTTTCCTTCAGCAAAGGCTTGAATCATTTCTTGCATCTGATTGCCTACTAGATGAGAAGCCACACTAACAACCCCTACACCCCCTACAGTTAATAAAGGTAGGGTTAGGAAATCATCTCCCGAATAAATTCCGAATTCTGGTGGTGTAAGACGGCGAATCTGACAGGCTTGTTCCAAATTTCCACTAGCTTCTTTAATCGCTACGATATTAGGGATTTGAGCTAATTTGGCAACTGTCTCAGCTTCTAAATTGCGACTGGTTCTACCAGGTATATTATACAACATCATTGGCAATTCTGGACAAGCCTTAGCGATCGCGCTAAAGTGGCGTTCTAATCCTGCTTGAGGTGGTTTGTTGTAGTAAGGGACTACTTGCAATGACCCATCCAATCCTAGTTTAGCAGCTTCTTGGGTTGCTGCGATCGCTTCAGTCGTAGAGTTTGACCCTGTTCCTGCAATAATCTTCGCTCTGTCTCCTACCGCTTTTTTGACAACCCGAAATAACTCGTATTCTTCCTCCCAAGTCAAGCTTGGAGATTCTCCTGTTGTACCACATATTAATAACCCATCATTACCATTATCTATCAGATGAATCGCCAGTTTTTCCGCGACAGCATAGTTGACGCTACCATCTGGGGAAAATGGCGTAACCATTGCTGCTATTACCCTACCGAACGGTGCATTATTCATTTTTACTTTAAGCTATTTTGGAAGGAACCGAAGGCTTCAGCCAACTTTTTTCTAATAATAGTTCAGCAATTTGAATTGCATTCAAAGCTGCCCCTTTGCGAATTTGATCTCCGCACAACCATAATTCCAGACCACAAGGATGAGAAATATCCTGACGAATTCTACCAACTAATACATCATCTTTGCCTGTAGCATCTATTGGCATGGGGAAGTAGTTCTTATCCCAATCTTCAACTAACTTAACTCCTGGTGCAGCAGCAATTAAATCTCTAGCCTGTTTGATCGAAAAAGGTTGAGCAAATTCTAAATTGATTGTCTCTGAATGAGCTCTCAATACAGGAACTCTGACACAAGTTGCACTAACTTTTAACTCAGGAGCGTTAAATATTTTCCGAGTTTCATTAACCATTTTCATTTCTTCTTCGCAATATCCTGCGTCATTCAACGGAGAATTGTGAGGAAACAAATTAAAAGCCAAAGGATAAGGCAAAATTTCAGGCTGAGGCTTTTTTCCCTGTAAAATTGCTTCAGCTTGTAGCTTAACTTCCTCCATTGCCCTAGCCCCTGCTCCCGAAGCCGATTGATAGGTTGCAACTATAATTCTTTTAATTGCCTGCAACTGATGTAAAGGATAAATAGCCACTCCCATAAGTATGGTAGTACAGTTGGGATTCGCAATAATTCCCTGATGGGTTGCTGCTGCATCAGGATTAATTTCGGGAACTACCAAAGGTACTTCAGGATTCATGCGAAAAGCACTCGAATTATCGATCATCACTGCTCCTGCTGCCACTATCTGAGAAGCCCAAGCCCTAGAGGTAGAGCCTCCCGCAGAAGCTAAAACTAAATCTATATCATCAAAAGAACTACTATCAGTAGCTTCCACTTTCAAAGTTTCACCGCCAAATTCTATCTCTTTCCCTGCGGATTTAGGAGATGCCAATAACTTAAGATGCTTGAGAGGAAAGTTACGGCTTGCCAACAATTCTAATATTTCTTTTCCTACAGCACCAGTTGCGCCCAACACAGCGACCCGAAGTTTATCACTCAATTATTACAACCTCCAACACATAAAATTGTTTCTATTCCTTACTTGTTAATATATAAAAACACAAAAGTATTACTATGATTTAGTCAGACCTAACTGTAATTATCTTTACTTTGATATCAAAGACTTTCTATCAGCATATTAATCAATGTTCGTTAATCTTAACAGATGATGTAACAATAGTTTGAAAAATTTTACCCATCATTCCCAGGTTAATGATTCATCGTTAAATTTGGTAAGATAACGTCTGAGTTAAAACAAGTAGTTTGAGATATAGATATCAATGAAAGTAACCCAGGAGAAGCTTCCTGATAGTCAGATTGGCTTAGAAATAGAGATTCCAGGCGATACTTCTCGCAGTACTTATGACAAAGTGGTACAAAAATTATCCCGTTCCAGCAACATTCCAGGATTTCGCAAGGGGAAAGTACCTCGTCAAATACTCATTCAAAGAATTGGCAGTGAGAGGATCAAAGCAGCAGCTTTAGAAGAGTTGATTCAAACTAGTTTAGCAGCAGCAATTGAGCAAGAATCTATCGAGGCTTTAGGCAACTATGAGTTGAGTTCTAAATTTGAAGATTTAATTCAGCAATATCAACCAGGACAGCCCCTAATCTTTAACGCGGTGGTAGATGTTCCTCCTTCTGTAGAATTGGGAGACTATCATAACCTACAAGTGAAAGCGGAAGAGTCTGTTTATGATTCCCAACAAGTAGAGCAATTTTTAGAAGAAAGTCGCGCCAAACAAGCGGATTTAGTTCCCGTAGAAGACAGAGCTGCGGAAATGGGAGATGTGGCAATTATTGATTTTGTAGGCAAGCTGACCTCAGAAGGGGAAGAAGGAGAATTAATCGAAGGGGGTAGTGCGGAAAATTTCCAGGTAGAATTAGCCGAAGGGCAATTAATTCCTGGCATGGTAGAAGGGATACCAGGAATGAATCCTGAAGAAACCAAAGAAGTTTCCGTTACTTTCCCAGAAGACTATCCTAAAGAAGACTTAGCTGGCAAACCTGCGGTATTTTCGATTACTCTCAAAGAACTCAAGACAAAAGAATTACCAGATTTAGATGATGACTTTGCTGAAGAAGCAAGCAATGGAGAACATGAAACTCTAGAAGCTTTCAAAGAATCTTTAGAGAAACAGTTTCGGGAAAAAACTGAAAATGAAACTAAAGACAATATCAACTCAGCAATTATGCAGGCGCTGCTCGAACAGAGTAACTTAGATCTACCAGAAACTTTGATTCAAGATGAAGTAACCCAAGTTCTGAGTAGAACCTTGATGCAAATGCAACAGATGGGATTGGATGTCAAACAAATTGTCAATTCCGACACTATTCCCATGATGCGGAAGAATGCTCGTCCTGAAGCGGTAGATAATCTTAGTAAAAGCTTGATACTAGCAGAAATAGCGAATAAAGAATCTCTCAATCCTGATGAAGAAGCTATTAAACAAAAAATGGCAGAAATAGAACAGCAATTATCTGGTCGCGACATTGACTATGATAAGCTTCAGACAATGGTAAAAGACGACTTAATTGCCGAAAATACCTTTAACTGGCTGCGAGAAAAATCTCAAGTTGAATTAGTACCTCAGGGTTCATTATCTGAACCAGAAACTGAGGAATCTGAAACTGAAGAGGAAACTGGTGAGTCATCATCTGAAGCAGAAACTGCTGAGAATAATCCTGAATAATTAACCCCTAAGCCTAAAATTTAAGACAAGGGAGGCAAGGAAGACAAGGAAGTGAACACTGATTGTCATTGATCAAGTCTTTTCTGTCTCCCCTCAGCACAATTTATACTAAATCCAATTGTCAAAGTATAGTTTTACTGATTCAGCCGAAACCTTTCTGAATTCTGAATCTTTTTATTGCTATGAGCAGACTTCAGCCGAAAAAGCGTTCCATTGTTATTTGAGATGACTATACCAATCAACTATCAACCATGAACCATCAGCAGAAACGATGATATCAACCTGCCTCGCAAATATGATAAGAGCGATATATTAATAAACTTCAACAATAAATTAATTTATTTCAACATATGTAATCAATGCTTAATTTCAACCATTCGTTTCAATGTAATTGGGCATACTAATCATTAGTTATTCGTCCACTGGGTCAAAAAAAAGTTAACCTAGTATTATCACTGCTGTTAATTAACAGCAAAAGGCTAACTAATAAAAATTTATGTTACATTCGGTCTCAGGTTATCAAAATCTTACTAGTTATCACTATTCCACAGCTACTTCTCTTACCAACTCTTTACCAATGGTTGTTGAACAATCAGGTATGGGGGAACGGGCATTTGATATCTATTCCCGATTGTTAAGAGAAAGAATTATCTTTCTAGGGACTGCAATTGACGATAAAGTAGCAGACTCCGTAGTAGCCCAGCTATTATACCTGGAAGCAGAAGATCCAGAAAAAGATATCCAACTCTATATAAATTCTCCTGGTGGGTCTGTATATGCTGGTATGGCTATTTATGACACAATGCAACAAATAGAACCCGACGTTGTAACCATTTGCTATGGTATAGCTGCTAGTATGGGGGCATTTTTGCTTTCTGGAGGCACCAACGGTAAAAGAATGGCATTGCCTAGTACCCGTATTATGATTCATCAACCTTTAGGAGGGGCTCAAGGTCAGGCAGTTGATATTGAAATTCAAGCTAAAGAAATTCTTTACATCAAGAAAAAACTGAACGAACTAATATCAGAACATACAGGTCAACCATTCGATAAAGTAGCTAATGATACAGAAAGAGACTTTTATATGTCTGCAGAAGAAGCTAGCACCTACGGTTTAATTGATCGTGTTATTACCAAAACTGAATCATCTCCATCCTTAACAACCGCAATATAAATACAAACTAAGAGGCACTTATGTCCAAATATGACTCCCATCTAAAATGCTCTTTTTGTGGCAAATCCCAAGAACAAGTACGAAAATTAATCGCAGGTCCAGGGGTTTATATTTGCGATGAGTGTGTAGAACTGTGTAACGAAATTTTAGATGAGGAGCTAATTGAAGAAGGAAACGATTTAGCTTCTGCCAATGCTCCTTTGGGAGAAAAACCCAAAAAAAGACGTACCGCTTCCCAGGGGATTTCTTTCCGAGATTTACCCAAGCCGATAGAGATTAAAAAATATTTAGATGATCATGTTATAGGACAAGAGGAGGCAAAAAAAGTTCTCTCTGTAGCGGTCTATAATCACTACAAGAGGCTCAGTCTCAAAGATGTTGATTCGGAGCAAGACGACAGTGTAGAGTTACAAAAGTCTAATGTTTTGTTGATGGGACCCACAGGTTGTGGGAAAACCCTACTAGCACAAACCTTAGCTAAAATACTCGATGTACCTTTTGCTGTGGCAGATGCTACCACTCTTACTGAAGCTGGGTATGTGGGGGAAGATGTAGAAAATATTTTACTGCGTCTATTACAGGTAGCTGATTTGGATGTAGAAGAGGCTCAAAGAGGTATTATCTATATCGATGAAATAGACAAAATCGCCCGCAAGAGTGAAAACCCTTCCATCACCCGCGATGTTTCTGGAGAAGGAGTACAACAAGCACTGCTCAAAATGTTAGAAGGAACAGTAGCTAATGTCCCACCCCAAGGAGGCAGAAAGCATCCTTATCAAGATTGTATTCAAATTGATACCAGCAATATCTTATTCATTTGTGGTGGGGCTTTTGTTGGCTTAGATAAGGTTGTAGAAAGAAGAATCGGCAAAAAGTCGGGAGCTATGGGGTTTGAAATTGAGCTGACTCCTTCTACGGACATCAATCAACCAAAAGAACAAAGAGCAGCAGGCTTATTGCAACAGTTAGAACCAGACGACATGGTCAAATATGGTATGATCCCGGAATTTGTGGGTCGTATCCCTGTAATGGCTGCCTTAGAGCCTCTTGATGAAGAAGCTTTAATGCAAATTCTGACTCAACCTCGCAATGCTCTGGTCAGACAATATCAGAAATTGTTGAAGATGGATAGTATTAACTTGGAATTTCAAGAAGCAGCAATTAGAGCTATAGCCCAAGAGGCTTATCGTCGTAAAACTGGGGCAAGAGCTTTAAGAGGGATTGTGGAAGAATTAATGCTGGAGGTAATGTACGAGTTACCATCTCGTAAAGATGTGCAGAAATGTATTATTACCAAAGAAATGGTAGAGAAGCGTTCCACCGCAGAGCTATTAGTACATCCTACATCTTTTAGAAAATCAGAATCTGCTTAGTAAACAAGTACTCACGTATATCAATCTAACTGTAAGATTACTTTTCAATATATGTTTCAAAGCTGTCTTATCTGTACTGATCTTGCCGATGGATTACATCGTTTAGTTGACTTTGTTCCAGATTTAGCGAGGGCAGGATTAAAAAAAATAATTTTCTTTAGTAGTGTTCCCTTCTGGGAAGAGGGAGAAGTTCCCCGAATAGATACGGAACAAGTCGAACAGGTCAAAAAACTTTTAGAGAAAGCATTATCCAATGCCCCAGGGGGAATAAAAGTTCAAATAGAGGTTGCTTCAGGAAAGCCTTTGGACACCATACCTAGGGTTTTACAAACCCATGAGGTGGATGTAATTTTAACTGGTACTCCGATTCGCAGTTTACTAGAAGAAAAGTTTTTTGGCAGTACTAGTGTCGGTTTATCTAAGTTGACAGAACGCCCGTTAACTATAATTCGCCCGCAATTGCTCACCACTTATACTACTGAAGAACTGAGTTTACGCTGTCAACATTTATGGCGGTATTTATTGATTCCCTACAATAGTAGTAAATCTGCTCGCTATTTAATTGATCAGATCAAGCTATATGTTGAAAGATATCCCCAAAGTGCCCCCCAACAATGTATGTTAATTTCGGTAGTAGATAGTGTGGGTAGACAAGCAGTCTTAAAAGAACATCGAATCCAAGAGGCAAAAGAGCAATTAGAAACAGTAAAAGCCGAGTTGGAAACTTTGGGAATTGCTGTTAATACTGAAGTTAGAGAAGGCAATCCTCTACATGAAATTATGGATGCAGCTCTAGAATTTGATATTACCTCAATTGCAATCGCCACCAGCCAACGCAATTCTCTTTTAGAGTTTACTGCTCCTAGCTTTGCCAATGATTTAATTCGTCGTAGTTGGTTCCCTGTAGTCTTCTTCTCGCCTAAAAGATAGTTTTTACCATTTCAATGGTACTTGATATGAGAAGATGAGTTAAAGACTATATAATCAGTGTAAAGATAACTATGGCAGAAATCCAGTTTTCCAGAGGGATTAAAGAAGAGGTTGTTCCCGATATTAGAGTAACTCGTTCTCGTAACGGAGATGGTGGAACAGCAACTTTTTATTTTGACGCGCCCCAAGCTTTAGACGACGACAGCAGTGTTGAAATTACAGGAATGTATCTGGTAGATAACGAAGGAGAGATTATTACCAGAGATGTAAAAGGAAAGTTTATTAATGGAAAACCATCGGCAATTGAAGCTAAATTGTTAATGAATTCTGCTGCTGAGTGGGAGCGTTTTATTCGTTTTATGAACAAGTATGCAGAAGAAAATGGGTTGGGTTTGACCAAATCATAAATTGCCTCTGCTGATTTATTTCTATAGTAGCTATTGGCTAATTGCTAATAGCTTTTGTCTAAACAACAAATTATAGAAAAACTATAATAAACGTTCCTTAAACTTAGTTCTTAAATCTGCGTTAGGAATCTGTTGAGCCAAAGTTTCAATAAAAGATGCTGGAGAATAGGAGTTATTGTAACTTAAAGTTTCCTCCACAATTAAACTAGCCATTGGACCAATAAAATAGGCTAGTTCTTGATGACATGAGGCGATGAATTCAGGTTCTAAAACCTTCGATTTATCCTCAGATTTAGTTTCTGGTTCTGAGCTTAATTCCAGGGATTGAATAGGAGATGAATCGCTATGGGAAGGAGTCACAATCATCGTATCTTCAAAGTCACTGCCATTCTGCTGTTGATTAGAGTTAGCAGCTAGTTGAGGATTTTTTTTCTTAGAGGGAAATTGGGGTTTACTCAGACCTAAAATAATAGTGTCTTCTTCTGAATTACTAATATTTCTTTTTAGTTCCGTTTTCTTCTCGCTCAGGGGCTGCTTTCTTTGATCTCTTATTGCAGTTACTAATTTTTGCTGAGACTTGGATAAATTAATTCTTGCTCGATTGTTTGTCTGAATTAGAGTATCCACATGAGGGAAGTAGCTTTCTAAATCTTTTAAAGCTTCCTTGGCGGATTGATATCGCTTTAGAGGACGGGGTTCCGTCATTTTGGAGATAAATTTGGCAAAATCATCTTTGACTGTGATAAATTTTTGCCATTCCCATTCCAAGGAGTCTTGATTTAATAAGGCGGTAGGGTCTTTTCCTGTAAGTAGTACTAAAGCCGTAACTCCCAAAGAGTAAAGGTCACTACTAGGAGAAGATTTTCCCATACTAATTTGCTCTATAGGAGCATAGCCAATCTTACCAACAAAAGACATCTTGCCTACATAGGAAGGGTTGGGTCTGCCGAATTTTCCTGATTCTTGAACAATATTGCCATTGGTCAGTTTTCCTACGCCAAAGTCGATCAACACTGGTAACTGTTCTCCTTCTGGTTGCATAATATTGTCTGGAGAAATATCCCGATGAATAATACCCCGTTCGTGAAGATAATCCAGGATGGGTAGAATATTGCTCAACCACTTAACCACTTCTAATTCGCTAAAAGCTTGGTTTTTTCGTTGGCGGTCTTGGAGGAGGGCAGAGTAAGTTTTGCCATTGACGAATTCTTGTACTAAAAATAATCGCCCTTGAATTTCAAAACAAGCTAAAAATTTAGGAATTTGAGGATGGGTAACGCAATGTAGAATTTCGGCTTCTCTTTTAAATAAATCGGAAGATTTTTCTAAATCATATTGTCCCGAACCCAAAGGAGCAAATTCTTTAAGGACACAAGGTTCGTTAAAGCGATGAACATCAAATGCTAGGTAAGTACGCCCCAAGCCTCCTTGTCCCAAAATTGTCTGAATTAGATAGCGATTGCCTATAATTGTGCCAGAAGATATTTCTTCTTTTGCCATATTGAAATTGGACATTGTTGTTAAATTTGTTAAATTCTTGACTTTAAATTGATTACTTTTCTTAATTAATTAAATAATATGTTTAACTATAAGTTAATACAAATTAGAACTTAATTTATAGACTTGGGAGTTCCCCAAAAATAATTTGAAGGGAACAAACAAAAAACTTGGGGTTGACCTATTGTTTCTGTGCTCACAAAAGCAGGTCTTTGAGCAAGGGTAAGTACTGATAATCATTTAAGATAGAAAATAGGCTAGTTCTTTTACTTACTCTGTTTTTCTTACTTTATCTGCTGCTTTTAACTATCAAATGTAACAAATCGATTCTCAATAATTTCCCTATTGTCCCCGCTCCCGTTACTCTAACTTAATTGACTTGTCTGTCATAATACAAGCAATCTGACTATCCAGAATATTTAATAAAGTTAAGAAACGATGACTAATAGTTTCACTCAACAAACTGTTGTCAATATTAAATCCCTTATTGAATTAAATAATCAGGGACAGATCAAAAAATTTGAATTGACTGGCAAGACCCACCGATTAGGAAGACTTTCCCAATGGTCTGATCTGCTAGTACCTCAGGAGTGGAATATTATATCTCGAAAACAAGCGGTAATTCAGAAAGAAGGGGAAGATTATCGCATTTATGACGGAGATCGTCGTAATCCTAGTGGTAATGGGATGTTTATTGACCACAAAAGAATTAATCTGTCTGAAGGATATCTACTAAAAAACGGAGTCCAACTATATATCGGACAAGACCCTCGATACCAAATTATTCTGACTTATACTAACTTAAGGAATTGTAGTGCGATTGCAATACCTACAAGGCGCAGGTTGAACTTAACTGGCTTAGAGGGGCAAGTGGAATTAGGTCGCTCCCCTAAACCCAATAACTACTATTCTATAGTCTTAGATGCGCCAACAGTTTCGCGATTACACGCTACAATTCATCGTGATCAAAAAGGTGGTCATGTACTACAAGACCACAGTAGCAATGGTACTTTTGTCAATGGCATTAGAGTAGAGCGTAAAATTCTGCTCACAGAAGGAGATACGATTCAGATTGGTCCCTATACCCTGATTTATACAGGAAAGACTTTAGAGTTAAATAATGCTACCAATAATATTCGTCTTGATGCTCATAAATTACGTCGTCGAGTAAAAGATAAAAACCGACAAGAAAAAGTAATTCTTAATGATATATCCCTAGCCATTGAACCAGGACAGTTAGTCGCTTTGGTTGGGGGTAGTGGTGCAGGAAAAACGACTTTAATGAAATCCCTATTGGGAATTGCTCCCCTATCTTCAGGAGAAGTCTTTGTCAATGGGGACAATCTAGCACAAAATTGGGCTATTTATCGCTCCCAGATTGGCTATGTCCCTCAAGACGATATCATTCATTACAATTTAACTGTGGAGGAGGTTTTGACTTATGCTTGTCGCTTGCGCCTTCCTCCTGATACCAATATCCAGAAGGTTGTCACTGATACGATACAACAAATTCAGCTATCCCATGTTGCTCACACTGTAGTGAGTAAACTCAGCGGTGGACAACGGAAAAGGGTGAGCATTGGAGTGGAGTTATTGGCAGATCCCAAACTATTTTTCTTAGATGAGCCTACTTCGGGACTCGATCCAGGCTTGGACAAGGAAATGATGAAGTTATTGCAAGAGCAGGCTAGCAGAGGGCGCACAATTATTTTAGTTACCCATGCTACGGGTAATATTGAAATGTGTGATCGCATTGTTTTTCTGGGTTTAGGGGGAAATCTTTGTTATTTTGGCTCACCCCAAGAGGCTCTAAGTTTTTTTGAAATGCCAGAATTAGATTTTAAATATTTTGCGGATATTTATATCAAATTAAATCAAGGTTCTAAGGTAGTAGAGGAATGGTCGCAAAAATACTTAAATTCTCCTCAATATTCTGCTTATATTAACAACACTCTTAGCCCAGGAAAACAAAAGCAACAAACTACAGATAGTACAATTAAAACCGGTATTTCTCCAGTTAAACAATTATGGTTGTTATCTCAGCGTTATTGGAAACTAGTAAGACGGGATCATATTAGTTTGATCTTAGCCCTATTTTCAGGGTCAATTACGATTTTTCTGACCCGTTTATCTTTAGCAAAAGACCAACCTCTAAGTATTGTTAATCAACCTCTTCCTATGCAAGCTGCCTTAGCAGTGAGGTTACTATTTATTTTTAGTTGTATTGGTATTTGGATTGGACTTTCTACTTCGATTCAAGAAATTGTTAAAGAATCTGGGATCTATTGTCGAGAAAGACTCTTAAATTTAGGCTTGATTCCCTATGTTGGCTCAAAATTGATGGTTCGTAGTGGAATCGCAGTTGTACAAACTATCTTAATGACTATAGCTGTAACATTGTTTGAACCTCCTGACTCCAATTTAATCAATTGGTACGTCGGATTTGCTATTACGACGGGTTTAACTTTAATAGCTAGTACTAGCTTGAGTTTAATGCTTTCTGCCAGTGTTAAAGATATTAGTAAAGGCAATAGTTTGTTACCTTTACTAATGATTCCTCAGATTATTTTGTCAGGGGTTTTATTTGTTTTTGAGCCTGGAAGTTGGGGTAGTAAACTTTCTTGGTTAACCTTGAGTCGTTGGTCTGTGGGAGCCTATGGAGCTTTGGCTAATGTTAATTTGATAGGTGAGTCGTCTCCGATATTTAAATCTAGTGAGGTATATGCTTCTAACTGGCATAATTTATCAGTAAATTGGGTAATGCTTTTGGTTCATACTCTGGCTTATTTAACTATTACTCTAATTATTCAAAAGAAAAAGGATATTTTAGTGCTACCTAATAAATTTGAGTTTAGACTAAAAAATGAATAACTATTTGTTTGTGGGTTGAATAGCATTAGTTTTTCTGGAGTTTCCTAAACAGCCAGGGGATGATGATTTTGTGATGGTGATCACTAAAATAAATTGTGAATATAGTATGGAGCATGAGCAGAATGCAAAAAGTCGCTGTATTTGGCAATGCAGGAGGCGGTAAATCTACTCTTAGCAAAAATTTAGCAGCAATGACGGGGTTACCTCTGATCCCATTGGACTTAATCCAATACAAGCCTGGAGGGGTTGAAGTTCCCCACGAGGAGTATAAAAAAGCTCACGACGCAATTCTGCAACAAGATCGATGGATTGTTGATGGCTTCGGTTCTTTGGATACGGTGTGGGAACGCTTAGATAGGGCAGACACTTTGGTGTATCTGGATATGTCACCTTTTCGGCATTATTGGTGGGTTACAAAACGATTTTTGAAAGGATTTTTGGTATCCCCTACTAGCTGGCCCAAGGATAGTTCTGTACTTAGAGGGACACTCAATAGTTATTACATTGTTGGACTGTGTCATAAGAAGCTCACGCCTAAATATCGAGCCTATGTAGAAGCAGCAAAACATACAAAACAAGTATATCATTTGCGATCGCTCAAAGACATCAAACAATTCTATCAATTAGTTCAAAATACACTATAAATAGAGATATTGAGAGAAATTAAGTAATAGGAGATAATTATCGCTACTTATACCAAATTTTGGGATAAAATTGCTGAAAAATATTCAAAAAAACCTATTTCTGATGAGCCATCCTATCAGAAAAAATTACAAGTAACCCAAGGCTATTTTAAGCCAGATATGCAAGTACTGGAATTTGGCTGTGGTACAGGATCGACTGCTATTATTCACGCGGACTATGTTAAATATATTCGGGCAATAGATATCTCCGTAAATATGATTGCCATTGCTAAAGGTAAAGCGGAAGCACAAAACATTAACAATGTTACTTTTGAACAATTAACTATCGAAGAATTAGATGTAGAGGATTGCACCTATGACGCAGTATTGGGATTGAGTATTTTGCACTTACTAGAAAATAAAAAATATGCGATCGCAAAAGTTTATCGAATGCTCAAACCAGGGGGGATTTTTGTGAGCAGTACGGCGTTTTTGGGAGATAATATAGCATGGTTTAAGATTATCGCCCCTATTGGCAGATTTTTGGGTGTTTTCCCTTTGTTTAAGGTTTTTAAAGTGGAAGAATTAGTAACAAGTCTTACTGATGCTGGTTTTGCCATTGACTATAAATGGCAACCAGGTAAAAACAAAGCAGTGTTTATCGTGGCTAAGAAGGGTGATAGTTTCAATTCATAAAATATGGTGTTAATTCTGCAAATCCAAAGGGTCTTGTATGATGACTGGTGGTTCTGGTTTAGGTTTTTCTTTGGCTCTTACTTTTATTTGTCCTAATTGAGTCCTTTGACCACTCTCATCCGAGGCAGTTAAAGTACAAGTGACAGTTTCTTTTGCTGGTAAAGTAAAAGTTTTGTTGCCTTTACTACCAAAAGTCCCCTGACCACATTCTCCCAGGAATATCTCCAGATTGTTTCCTGTAACTGACCAACTAATTCTAATTATTGTATCGGGTTCTACTTCAATGGCAGGATTACTACTACCATCAACAGTAAAATAGTTCAGTTTAATTGGTGTTTTTACCACAATTTGTTTGGGGATTTTATGTCGTTCTATTTTTTTCTTGATTTCTCCATGTTCATTGGGATCGTGTTCTAATTCTATTTCTACCGTATTTTGACCCTCTCTAAGATCAGAAATAGGGATCTCACAAGAATAGCTATTGGTATGAACTTGTGAACAAAATTGATTAACATTTTGCTTGGAAATAATAGGTGTTTGGCGGCGTTTGTCATTAACTATTAAAAATATTTTGTCTTTTCCTACAAAATTATTTTCTACATCAGATACTTCAAACTTTAATACTATTCTCTCTCTAGGTTGATATCGGTCTTTATCAGGAGAAACTTTTAAGGGTTCTAATACTTCTAAGGTCGGTATTGGTAAGATACTTACAGTTTCACTTGTGATCACTTGAGGAGCTTGATTTATCCTAAATGCTTGTAGTTTAAAAGTATAATCTTCAACTTTCTGTGCATGATTAAATATTACTCCAGAACAACTAATTGTCTGACTATTATTATCAGTAGATATACATTCTCCATAGGACTTATCAGGAGTAGTATTTTGAGGAGAAATAAATTTATCAATTAGATAGCAGTTTTCTGTTTCTAGTTCTGGTTTGAATACATAGCATTTAGTATTGTTAATATCCTTAGTACCACGCTCTTGATCAAAGATCAGTATTTTATTAATTCTTTCACGGTTTTTTACAGTCCAGTTAACAGCAATAGGATCTCCATTGTAATAATATTCTGTTTTTTCTGATCTTAAAGTAAGCTCTGGTTCTAATTGTGGTCGATTAATTATTCGCCAAATTAACCACCCAACACCACCAATACAACCTAAAGCTAAAAGTAGTAATAATATTGTTTGCCATAGAGGACGCGATCGCCAAAATAAGCTACTTTTAAGAGGTAAATTTTTGGGTAAAGGATGATCTTTTAGATCTCTTAAATCAACTTGAAAATTAAATTGTTTGGTAGCTATAAAAGGTCTTTTCTGTTTGGCATTGGGAGTGACTTCTAATTCTACTTCCCTAGTTTTATTGGGAGGAATTCTTACAGAACCAGGTTTCAAATAATATTCACAACATTCATCTTCATCACTACTATAAGCTCGCAAATCAATTGCCCGAAAAGTATTACCTCGATTAATTAAATTTATTTTATACTGAGCTTTTTTATAACTAACTTTATTTAAAATAATTTTTAATTCTGCTTCTAAAATATATTGAGGAGGTATGTTTAGATACAGTATTTTCTTAAGAAATAGCTCTGGTGAATTCAGGGAATATAACGTAATTTCTGGTTTATAGTTACCAGCAACAGTATCAGCAGGGGGATTAATGGTAAGATTAATTTTACCCTGTTGATTAGGGTTTAAATTTAGTGCTTCATTCCCGTCAATAGCTCCTACTTTTTGTAATGCTTCAGGATAATGAATTGTGTACCAAGAATTTTCTAAGTCGGTACTAATGCGATAATTATCAACATTTTTAGAACGATTGTGAACATCAATTTCTAAGTTTAAAATTTCTCTTGAAGATAAAGCAATCGGTTTAGTAGAACTACTAGCAGGAGTTATGACAAAACTAGGTTCTATATTGCTTATTTGAGGTTTAATTTTGGTGCGAAGTATAGTTAATTGACGAAGTTTGGGATGAAAAGCATAAAAAGATGTAGAACGGAGAAATCTAATCCTTAAATTGTAGTTATAAGTACCAGGAAGAGCTTGAGGAGGAATGCTCCAGAGGAATTCTATTTCTTGGGATTGCTGGTAGCCGATACTAACATTACGACTAGAACTTTTACACCATGTTTTTAACTCTAGTGGTAAATCCAAAGAGACTTCTAATCTTATTCCACCTTCATGGTTTTTGTTAGTAATATTAACTCTAGTTTTATTAGTTTTAGTTGGTTCAATTTCTTCTCCTTTAGGGGGGAAAATACTAATATATAATCCATTTTCTTGAAAATTCATAACGTTTAACATTTATCATTTAACATTTAACATTTAACATTTAGCATTTAATATGCGAAGCGGTTATCCGAAGGTGTACCCTTTAGGGATCCTTTAGGATATTTATTATTTGATGTTATGAATATCTAATCGAACTTTGTAATCTCGACTACCACTAAGAATCAATAATCGGTTGTGAGAACTATTTCGTTGATGAATTATATCAACACTTCTAATTTCTTGAGGATATTTAATAGTTTTTTCTAGCTGCAATTTTACAGAACGTAGATTTGGTTTAAATGACCAAAGTTCTATTTTGCCATCAGTATCTCCTGTTGCTAAATAGTATCTATCTGATTCATCTTTAGTTAAGGCAATAGTTTTGATTCCAACTCTTTGGGATTTGTGACTACTATAAAGCAGTTTACACTTGCCGTTATTACATTCATTAAAATTCCAAATTTGCAGTAAACCTCGATTATCACTACTAACTAAAATATTATTTTGGGTAAATTTAAGTCCAGTGATTTGATCGCTCTCTTTATTTATTGGAGGATGTAGTCGATTAAAATTAGAAACTTTATGTTTGCCCCCCAGCCCAACCATAAAAATATCATTTTCCTGACCTCCTGCTAAGATACTTTGATGATCAGGAGTTAAAGTCAAAGCATGAATCGATTTTTTGGGTCTAATCAAATTATTGGAATCATTATTCGTGTCACATTTTTCCTCCAAGTTACATCTTAATAATCTGGTACCTCTACCTAAATAGATTGTTTTTAAATCTGGACTAAGAGCAATATCTAAAATTCGATTTGAGGAATCTTGATTGTCGATCAGAGTTTCTTCCCTATGGGTGCGGATGTTTAGTTTACTCACTCGACCACTATCAAAACCGATAAAAGCAAATTCCCTGGAAGCATTATTATCAGAACGTAACTTAATCACTTCAATCTCATCTGGATTACTAGCATTTTCTTCGCCAAATAAGATAGCTTGGTGATGCAAACAAAATCTTTGCCAGTTTAACCCCTGACAAAGAATATGATCAGGAGTTGCCTTCCATTTACGTACAGTTCCATCTCTAGAACCACTTAAGATAGTATCAATATTATTATCAAATGTTACAGAATTTACCTGATCTGTGTGTCCTTTAATAGATAAGAGAGATAATAGCCATAGTATTAAGGCAATTGTGATCGCACTTAATCCCAATTGTAACCATAATGGTAATAAGGGATATACCCATAACTCTACAGTATGACTACTGGGATCAGTAGTATTTAAACGTCGCTCACTAAGAGAAGGGATAATTTTTAAGGGATACTTGCGCTTTAAACCCCACCAATGGCGTTTTTTTCTGGCTTCTAAATTCAGGTTAAGAGTGATTCCTGGTTTGGCTGCTCCTGAATCAGGAATCACTCGACAGTTGCAGTTTGAATCTTCTACAGCAATAGTAATGTGATTCTGAGCTACATTACTAGCATTTTTTAAACTTAAATAATATCTTGCTGGTTCAATCTTAAATTGGGGTAACCAAGAATTTTTAGGAGGTAAAGTGTGAGATTGGGGAGTAACGGTAAAAAAAACTGTTCCTATAGGTCTAATTTCAATATTTCCTCCAGCTTTCCCCCATTCTTCATTCCTCACATAAGCTTTAACCATAAAAGGATAAATACCACAGGGAGTTTCTTTAACAATAGGTGTTTGACAGGTAAACTTGATTTCTCCTTCCTTTCCTGCACCAATTTTTAATCTTCTTTCACTCCCCCTCTCCAACCATCGATCATCTAAACCACTTAATCTTAGAATCACATCTGTTGAATAGTGATTAGGATTACTAACACGCACAGGAATATCTAAAATCTTGCGGGGATAGATCGCAAAAGAATCTACAGGCAGATATACTTTTAATTGCTCAACTACCGAAGAGATATACAATTTTACATTGTGGTAATTAATATCAGGTAACTCCACAGAAGCTACCCTTACTTCTAAATTAATTAAATCCATCCCCAAGATCGGCGTGCTGAGAATCTTAATCTTAAATTTAGTACTATCTCCTGAAGGAATCAGGGTGGAAGTAATTGGATCTAGACTGTACCAATGATCTCCTATATTGGGGTCAGCACCAGCAGCACCAAGATTGACTTTAAACGAAGCATAACCACTACTCAAATTTTTAACTATCACCTCAAAAGAAACAGGAGAATCGTTAAAGTGTAAAACTTTAGTGGAAATGGTACTACTAATATTCGACACAGTCAGTAGTTCAACCTAAATAAAATGAAGTTTGTACTTAGTATAGTAAATGCCAGTAATTACAATTCACCACCATTGATCAAAATTTATAGGTTAAATAGAAAACAGCTAAATAAAATATGTAAAGTTTTATGGTTTTTGTGCAACAATCTGCGTTTTACTGGAGATACCTTGTTGAATTGTCAAAAGGAAAATCAACGTGGAGTGCTGTCTGCCAAATCCTCCCTGTCTATATTTCTGTCGTCTTGATGGACGTTTAATTAAAGGCAAAGGAGTTATTACTAATCCTGACACTGGTTGGGAATACGAAGTTCTAGAAACTCTAGCTGTTGGAGGCATGAGTACCTCCTATTTAGTTTATAGCTATTATCATAAAAAACTCGCAGTTCTCAAAGAAATTAGCACCGAACTAGCTCAAAAAGCCAAGGCTCGCGAGATGTTTCAAAGAGAAGCTAGGGTTCTTAGCTCTCTAAAACATTCTGGTGTTCCCCAATACTATGATTTTTTCTACACTAGTGAACGCTATTCCCTACTAATGGAGTTAATTCATGGTCAAAATCTAGAACAAATTCCCACTTACACCAAATCAGACGTAATTGATTGGATGATCGACTTATGCGACATTCTCCACTATCTCCAGAATCTGGACCCCCCCGTAATTCATCGAGATATTAAACCCGCCAATCTGATTCTTAGATACAATCCCCGTCAGGTAGTATTAATTGATTTTGGTGCAGTGAAAGAAGCCACTACTCCACCAGGTACTCGTATTGCTACTCCTGGTTTTGGTGCGCCAGAACAAAGTACAGGAAATCCTTGCATTCAATCAGACTTTTATGCTCTTGGAGCCACCTTAATTTACTTTTTAAGTAAACAACTTCCTAGTCACTTCTATGACTTTAATGAAAAAAGATTTCTTGGTTTAGAAGGTATTGGCATTCCTCAACATTTAGTCAAAGTAATTAACAATTTAACTGAGTTTAATCCTGAAAATCGTCCCCAAAATGCGATCGCAGTTAAAGAATTATTGCAACAAGTCAAAACTGATTTTATGTAGTAATATTTTTGATTTTAAAGTTTGACAATAAAATAAATAAGACAGATGAAAGCTCAAGAACTAATCCAACGGTATAAGTCAGGTCAACGAGACTTTACAGGAGTAAATTTAGACTATACGAATTTAGATAAAATCAACTTGCAAGGAGCTAACTTTACTAATGCTAGTTTCCGCCAAGCTAATTTACAAAAAGCCAATTTACAAGAAGCTAATTTAACTAAAGCCAACTTAGAAGATGCAGATTTAAGGCAATCTAATTTAGTCAAAACTATACTTCATGAGGCAACTCTCAGTGGTGCAAGTTTAATCCAAGCCAATTTACAAGAAGCTGTTTTAACTAAAACTAATTTAGAAGATACTAATTTAACCAAAGCTAATTTAACCAAATCTAATTTAATTGGGTCTAATTTTACTTTAGCTAATTTACAAGACGCTATTACCAACAATGCTAAATTTAAAGCACCAGTTAAGAAAAAAGCAACACCGCAAAAACCGTCAGAGAACAAAGCTGAAGAACCTAAGGAAGTGGTAGCAACCAAGAGTGAAAAGGAGCAGGAAAATCAATCAGAAAAAGTGGTAGCAACCAAGAGTGAAAAGGAACAGGAAAATCAAGATAAAAAAGATATTTAAGAATGTTCAATAATTGTTAATTGTTAATTGTTAATCGTTCATTGTTCATTGTTTATTAGTTAACTGTTAATTGATCAAGTAAGTAAGTAAGCTAATTTGCATTTAAACTGCGTACTATTAAAAAATTATGCAATGGCAACAAGTTTGTGAAAATAAATACTTAGAAAATTTACCATTTAAAATTGAACTCAATAAATGGGGACAGATTGTAATGAGTCCCGCTAGGATAAAACACTCTTTTTATCAAGGATTAATTGTTGAATTAGTTAATTCTTTAATGAAACAAGCAGGTTTGACCTTTCCTGAATGTGCCATTCAAACAAGTGATAATGTTAAAGTTGCCGATGTTGTCTGGTGTTCTGAAGCTAGGTTTAATCAAATTGAGGAAGAATATGCAGCTTCTATTGCTCCAGAAATTTGCATAGAAATAATTTCTGCTAGTAATACTCTCAACGAAATGGCAGAAAAGAAAGATTTATATTTTGCAGCACAAGCGGAAGAAGTGTGGCTTTGTGACTCAAAAGGACATATCAAGTTTTATAATCAACAGGGAGAATTACCACAGTCTTTACTAGTACCGAAGTTTCCCAAACAAGTTACTAGAAAAAACTAACTATAGTAGTTCTCGTACTGATGGGATACAGTAACCTTAAGCTTTTTGTTGATTGTTCGTTCCTCGTTCCTCGTTCCTCGTTCTATGAACCAAAACTTATTTGCCAAAGAAGCCTTAGCACAAATACCAAAAATACTAACCCTACTAGATCGCAATCCCCACAGTCCTACCTATGGTTGTTTCGATCGCACCTTTTGGCAGTATAAGGTAATAGATTTTCCTGCGGGGATGTCTCAAGAGTTTGTATATCCTCTAGCTTTGGCTTATCATACCGATCTAGAAGGCAATCAGTTTTATCAACAACCTATACTAAAAGATTGGATCGAAGCTGGTATTTTATACGCCCTTAAAAGTTCCCATCCCAATGGCTCTTGTGATGATTATTTTCCCTATGAGCGAGCAGCAGGAGCAGCAGCATTTTCCCTGTTAGCT
>JASJDB010000449.1 GCA_030065315.1 Xenococcaceae cyanobacterium MO_167.B52
TAGCGATACAACTAGATAACCCTGGTTCAATTTTATATAGCCAAATTCGTTGTGGACTTCATGGGAAGCATTTCCGAATCTGGAAGTTTCGCTCTATGATTCCTAATGCAGAGCAACAAAAGCATTTAGTAAAAAATCAGGCTAAAGGTCATATATTTAAAAACGATAACGATCCCAGAATTACTCGTGTGGGTCGTTTTTTGAGAAAGACTAGCTTGGATGAATTTCCTCAATTTTGGAATGTTCTCAAAGGAGATATGAGTTTGGTGGGGACTCGCCCCCCTACTCCCAAAGAAGTAGCAAACTATAATCGGCATCATTTCCAACGTCTGCGAGTTAAGCCAGGAATTACGGGGGAATGGCAGGTTAAGGGGCGTTCCAATGTTCTAGACTTTGAGGAAATTGTGAATCTAGACACCAAGTATCAACACAGATGGTCAACTATCTATGATCTAAGTCTGATTCTACAAACAGTTGCAGTAGTGGTAGCCCGTAAAGGGGCTTACTAATACCGTTTTCCTTTATTATTGCTATATGGGGGACTGGGGGACAAGGTGACAAGGGAGCGACGAACGATGAACAATCAACGATGAACAAAAAGCTTAAAGTTACTGTACCTCACCAGTACGAGAACCACTATATATGAATCTTCCTACCTGGATTACTTTATCTCGTCTCTTAGGATTACCTTTTATCCTCTACTTACTGGCATTTCCTACCGAAGCTAATCTTTGGCTGGCGGTGGGAATTTTTTTGTTAGCAGCAGGAACAGATTGGTTAGATGGATATTTAGCTAGAAAACTAGATTTAGTGACAGAATTAGGTAAGTTTCTTGATCCTCTAGTGGATAAGTTGTTAGTGCTTGGTTCTTTATTAGCTTTGATTCAATTACAAAAAGTTCCTGCTTGGGGAGTCTGTTTAATCCTAGCTAGAGAATTAGCGATCGCAGGATGGAGGGTTAACCCCAAACTTACTGGCAATAGTAGTATTTCTGGGGCTAATATTTGGGGAAAATTAAAGACGGTGACTCAAATAATTGCGATCGCTCTCTTAATTGCCCCTTTACCTGAATTTTGGGATTTTCCTAGTCTGGGAGTATTTTGGCTATCAGTATTTCTAACTCTAGTGTCAGGAATTATTTATATTTTTCCTAATATCTCTTCATCCAAGGAAAAATCGATTTCTGCTCCATCTCGTCCCGAAGCTAAATAGTCATTTTGGAAAGACTCTTTTAAGCCAGATACTAAATCGTATTGGGGTGTCCAGTTTAAATCTGTTTTAGCTTTAGTGATATCAGCAAAGAAATGTTGTAATCGCAGAGGAAAAGCTTTTTTCTTGCCAAAATCAAAATTACTGGGGTCATAATGGACAATTTTAATTTGATCAGGAGATTTTCCTGCTGCTTCGGCGCAAGCCAACGCTAAACCGTCAAAAGTTACATAGCGATCGCCTGATATATTATAAATTTGACCAATCGCTTGGGAATTACCAATAACCTGAGCCATTGCTACGGCTAAATCTTGTACATGACCAAACTGGGTAAAATGTAAGCCATTGCCAGGGATAGGAAGAGGACGATTTCTGACTATACGGTCAAAAAACCAAGCTTCTAAATCATTATAATTACCAGAACCATAGATATAAGTGGGACGAATCGAAGTCCAAGGAATACCTGATTCTGCCAGATAAGCTTCTGTTTGATGTTTCCCTTTATGGCGACTTTTGGGATCTACCGCATCTCCTTCTACATGAGGCATTTGGGGAGATTTTAGATATACTCCAGCCGAACTAACATAAATAAAATGCTGAACTTTTCCATTAAATATTTCGACCAGAGGTTGAGTATCGCTTAACTCCCTACCGTTGTTGTCGAAAACTACATCAAAGCTTTCATTAGCTAATTTATCTTTGAGTTGTGCTGGATCTTTGCGATCGCCGTGAATCTGTGCGACTTCTGCTACAGGTGCGGGTTTATTACCTCGATTAAACAATACAACTTCATGACCTTGTTCAACTAGAACCTTAGTTAAATAGACTCCAATAAAACGAGTCCCCCCCATAATCAAAATTCGCACTGTTTTTTCCTCTTGCTTAAAAAAAGTTTCACAGCTATTGTAAAGTCTCACAGCAATTTTAAAATATAATATACTGACATCGGAATACTTTATTTACCATGTACGTACACACCACAAAAGCAGCATCCCTTCTAGAAATATCTTCTCGAAGACTCAGAAAATTACTCAGCGAAGGAAGAGTAATTGGCGCGTATAAATCGGGTAAGTTTTGGCTAATTCCCCTCCATGAAGGAATGCCTGTAATTGCTAAAGCTAAACGAGGACAAAGAGGAACTTGGAAAACAGGGAAAAAAATCTCCAAGGTGATTGTCCATATTAATAAAAACGTAATTCAACAAAATATCAAGAAAAAACCCGAAGAAAGAAAACCTGTAATTGCCATAAAAGGAGCGCAATTAGGCTATGTCAATTACTTAGAAATTCCTGCTCCTTGTAGAATTGTCTATAGTCCAGATAAACCTCTATCTTGCGGTGCAAGAGTCTGGATCGAGGTGTTGGGTGTAAGTCTGGAATTAGTTGCTAGTTAAATTTTCTGAATTACCAAAACTGATCTGATCCCTTTTATAATCTGGTGGTTCAATATGAATTACAACCCTAATGGGATCGTACTTAGCCGATAATCTGGCTTCTATTTCTTCTGTAATTTTATGAGCTGTTGTCACATCAGGAGCATCTACTATCAGGTGCATCTCGACAAATACTTGTCTGCCAATTACACCACGAGAAGCGATATCATGGCAGTTCACTACTCCTGGAACTTCCATCACAATATGATGAATTGCCTCTGGTGCGATCGCAGCTTGATCTACTAACCAGGGTAAATTATCTTGTAAAACTGACCAACCACTACGAAATACTAACAAAGCCACAGGAAAAGCCAAAATTACATCTAACCATTGTAACTGGGGCAAATTCAACACCTTAGCTTGCCAAACTCCTACTAAGCCAGCCATAACGAGAATAGTTACCCAAATATCACTCATGGTATGTTTAGCATCAGCAATCAGAATCGCACTATTGATTCTTGTTCCCACTTTCCCTTCATAAACTGCAACAAATATATTCACCGCCAATACGATAATCAACAGGGATAATTCTGCTGGAGATATTTCTACCGACTGACTCTCGATAAAAATACGATTGATCGCACCTTGGAGAATTTCAAAACAAGCAATTCCCAAAAAAGTGGCAATTCCCAAAGCAGCCAAAGCTTCAAATTTTTGATGTCCGTAGGGATGTTCTCGATCTGGCATGGGAGAAGAAAAACGGTTGGCAACTAAACCTAAAATATTATTAGCACTATCTGTAACACTGTGAAGGGCATCAGCTTGTAAACTTAAAGACCCTGTAGCAATACCAACCATAGCTTTAAGTGTCATCACCAATAGGTTTAATACCAGAGTAATCAATAAAATTCGACGGACTTGAGAACGATGATCTTGCATCAGAAAAGAAATGAAGAATCAGGAACGATAAATCAGAGGTTAGTTATTTTAATGATGACTTATGAATTACTAGTTGCCAATTATGTTAACAGTGGAATTATTAACGCTCCAGTTTAGTGAAATTTACCCTTATGAATTCCCTTACCCTTAATTTAATTCAAGGCTCTGTACAGATAAAATTTTCTACCGAAGCAGCTAAAAATTTACAACAGGAGATATCTACTCTGATGCGAAGTCTCAAGGCTGCTGCTAGCCAAGTAGCGGGACGCAGTGGCAAGCCCAAGCCCCAACCATCAATGGAATACCGTCATACAGGAGAGGTTTTTTTAGAAGTTTTTTGTAATCCTAATATTTATCCTAGTCCCTTTGCTGCCAAAGTATTATTAACAGTAAGAGATGATCGGATTCGTCTGACTAGTGAAGCAGAACTTACTCAATTAATCGAGGACATTAATCAATATCTTGAGCAGTAGAAAAATAGTTAATACAGTGCCAAATATCTCAAAAATTCAAACTTAGAAAATAACCAGGTAAAAGCTGATGAAAACTAATAACTTTTTGCTAGAAACAGCTCAACAAGGCTTTCACATTACGGTGGGAGCAGCAACTTCTTTTCTGGAAACAGTACAAAATCCCCAAAAACGTTCCGAATTAATCTCCAAAATACAGTTAGAATTAAATCAAAAAGCTCAAGAATGGTCAGAAAAAGGAGTAGCTACAGAACAAGAAGCTAAGGCATATATTAATAATTTAATTAATCAAAATACTGGGGCAAGAAACCCCAGTAGTGATGTTTATACTTCTAATACTAGTACTAGTAATGATGCTAATTCGGGACTACAACAGCTTAAAGCTGAGATTATTGCTTTGAGATTAGAGTTAGAAAAAATGCGTCAGTCAAAAGGTAATAATTAAGCTGGGGACTAGTCGTTATCCCATCTTTCACAACAGAGTAAATCGCCAATGTGATCCCGTAATAGATAGTCGCACCTTTCTAGTTCACACTCAACCCCTAACCATTCTCTAGCTGGTAAGTATTCACATAATACGTATAGGGGTTGGCTACGGCTGATAATACCCTTTTCTACTAATTGTCTTGCTTCATTCCTTAGAGTATCAATAGATAGATGATGGGTGCTTCTCGATACGGTTGCAGTAATACTCATAATCTTATATCACTTTAAAACTAGTGAGTTTAAATTGATTAGTATTATTCCATTGTGTAATGTGCATAATGGAAAATTTCTCTTCATAAATATAATAGACTATTTTTGTTACTAAAAAAAAGTATTTTTGTCTGTATTTTTTATTACCTTTGTTAAACTTATACTAGATAATACTTACTGAACTTCACAATTGCTTAATATTTTTTAATTTATCTCAATGAGTAACATTTATTTAACGATGAACAATGAACAATGAACTATCAACAATCCAAAGTAATAACCGTTAATTCAGGAGGACAACAAAATCGTCCTGGTGCATAAGTTCCCAAACCACGATTAACGTATAGTTGATTTTTTCCTACCTGATGCCATCCTTCTGACCATTGCCAATACTGGACAACTGAAGAACATTCCTTCAGATAGGGTATGTAGTTGCGTAAAAATTTAGGGGTAGATTTCCTAATTTTTTGTAGCAAAATCGGAGCAGCACCATAACCGGGAATAACTATTTGTCCACCATGAGTATGACCTGATAATTGAAGATCGACACGGTATTTTTGCAGAACTTTTGCTGAATCTGGGTTATGGGAAAGTACAATACGAGGTATATGATCTGGGATTTTAGGGAATATTTGTCCTGGCTGAAACTCTTTTGACCAAAAATCGGGCAACCCAACTATAGCTAATTCTTCTCCCAAAGGATATACTACCTCGTTCAAAAGAACCGTAACATCTACTTTGGCTAGAGCCTCTACAATCTGTTTTTCGCTGTCTTTGGCAACAGAATCATGATTACCTAAACAACCA
>JASJDB010000032.1 GCA_030065315.1 Xenococcaceae cyanobacterium MO_167.B52
TGATTTGGCGATCTCTAGAAAATGTTCCCACTGTCAACAGTCTATTGGTAATGTTAATTGACTTTCTTTCGGATCGACAAGAAAAAATTACTCATTTACGTTTTCAAAATACCGAAAAAAGAATCGAGAGATTACTCCACTATTTACAAAAAAATCGCTGTTTAATTATCTTAGATAATTTTCAATCAGTTTTACGGTCAGGTCGCTTTCAATACCATAGAGAAGAATATACGAATTTACTTAAACAAGTCGCTGAATCACTTCATAGAAGTTGCTTTTTACTGACTAGCAGAGAAATTCCTGATGGTATTGAAAATTATCTTTCTTTAGAAGGCATTAAACAAGAAGATGTCTCAGAAATGCTAACGGCAACTGGAAAATTAATCAACTTAGATACTGAAAATCAAACAGGTAAAGTTGACAATTACTTAGAACTACTGACTAATTCATGTCACGGAAATCCCTTTGCTATTAAAATTATCGCCGATGAAATTTTGTCAGCAGGAACCGTGGCTAATCTAAGAGATTACTTTAGTATCGATAGGCTTTTAGGAGAACAATTTGATCCTTTAGGCAACAAATGTAAGGAAGTGATGTATTGGTTAGCCATTAATCCAATACCAATTTCAGCATCTCAACTAAAAGACAATTATATTGAATCAGTAGAGGAATCAGAATTAGAAAATACTTTAAATGCTTTAGTTAGAAAATCATTAATTGAAAAAGTTAATGGAAAATACTTTACTGTTCATCCAGCAATGCGAGAATATGTGATTTCTCAATTGGTTGAAGAAGTTTCCCAAGAGATACAAGAAGGTAACATTATTTCAATCGATGAGAAAGATTATAGATACACTAATCACTATGGACTGATTAATGCAAACACGAAAGATTATATTAGAGAAAGTCAGTCAAAACAAATACTTGAACGAATTATCGAGCAGCTTCTAGAAACCTTTGAAACGGAAGAACATTTAAAAGAACATATCAAACAACTCTTATTATATTTACAACAAAACTTCCCTAGACAACCAGGTTATGCTGCGGGTAACTTAATTAATTTACTTTGTTGCATAAAAATTAACTCAAAAATAGATGCAACCCACGAAGTTGATTTAAGTGAAACAGAAGTTGATTTAAGTGGGTATGACTTTTCTAACTTAGAAATTCGGCAAGCCTATTTTAAAAATACTCGTCTGAATAATACTAAATTTGTTGGTTCCCATTTTAAGAATTGTAATTTTGCCGATGATTTAGCCACTATTTTATGGGTTACTTTTAATCCAATAGGAGATTTATTAGCAGCAGCAGATGTCAAAGGAAGAATTCATCTGTGGAAATTTGTTAAAAATAGCCCCAGAGATCATAGACTAGAACCTTATCAAATAATTCAAGCTCATAATGATTGGGTTTGGTCAATTGCTTTTAGTCCCAACGGAAAATATATTGTCAGTGCAGGGGAAGACCAAGTTATCAAAATTTGGAACCTAGAAACAGGTCAACTCCACAAAGAATTACCAGGGCATACTGACACTATTAAATCATTAAACTTCAATTCCGAGGGAGTACTTGCTAGTAGTAGTGAAGATGGAACTATAAAACTCTGGGATTTTGAAAAAGGTAAATTAATGGATTTTGAGTGTGGGGTTAAAGTTCTATCTATTATGTTTAATCCCCAAAACAGTCGGGTATTGGTAAGTGCAGATGAAGGGGGAAAAATCAGATTGTGGGATACTGAAAACCATGAAATGATCCGATCATGGGAAGCTCATGATAAACCCATTCGCTCCGTTGCCTTTAGTCCTGATGGACAATATATTGCCAGTGCTAGTGAAGATGAAACTATAAAACTTTGGGATACTAAGGGAAGAAAAGTACGACAGTTTAAAGAACATAATCAATGGGTAAGATCGGTTAGTTTTAGCCCTGATGGACAATATATTGTTAGTGCAGGAGAAGACCAAAACATTAAGCTCTGGAATATATATTTAGGTAAATGTATTGATACCTTTGAAGGACATACTAGTTGGGTTCAATCAGTACGATTTCATCCAGAAGGTAATATTATAGTTAGCGGTGGTGCTGACCATACCATTAAACTTTGGGATATAAGAGAAAAGCAATGTATTAAGACATTAAGAGGTTATACAAATTGGATTTATTCTATTGCCTTTAGCCCCGATGGTAAGACCTTAGCTAGTGGTTATGAAGATAAATTAATTCGACTATGGGATATATCAACGGGAAAATATCAAATATTAGAAGGACATACAGACTGGGTTCGTTCTGTTACTTTTTCTCCTGATGGTAAATTCCTTGCAAGTGGTAGTAGCGATCAAACTATTAAGATTTGGGATGTAGAAAAACGAAGATTACAAGATACCCTTGAGTTTGGTCATGAACAAACTATTCGACAAGTCAGATTTAATCCCAATAATAAGGTCAACCAATTAGCGAGTTGTAGTGAAGACGAAACTATTTTACTTTGGAATCTAAATACCAAATCTCATATTCCTTTTAAAGGAGAAAAACATAGTAGTTGGGTTCGAGCAATCTCTTTCAGTCCCGATGGTAAATTACTTGCAAGTGCAAGTGGCGATGGAACTATTAAAATTTGGGATGTAGAAAAACGAAGCTTAAAGCAAACCGTTGGGAAAGAAGACGGGAAAAATTGGGTTTGGTCTGTGGCGTTTAGTCCCGATGGTCAAATTATTGCCAGTGGGGGAAGAGATAAGTTTGTTAGGTTATGGCGCGTTAATAAAGGCGGAGATTTTTATTGCTATCGACGCTTAGAAGGTCATACAGAAGAAATTAGAGCGATCTCTTTTAGTCCTGATGGAAGCCGTTTAGTTAGTGGAGGGATAGATAAAACTCTCAGAATTTGGGACATTTCTTCTGAAAAGTGTTTGAAAAAGCTTGAAAATGCTTATGATGATGGACTGAGATCTCTTGATTGGGTTTCAGATGGCTTATTAGCAAGCGCAGGACAAGATGAAAAGATTAAAATTTGGAATCTTGAACAAGAAAAACCTGTCACTATTTTACGTCTTCCCAAACTGTATGAGGGGATGGATATTACAAAAGCAAGAGGGTTAGAAAAAGTTGATAAGCAAGCAATACTGAGTCTAGGGGCTAGAGCCGAAATGTATGCGATCACTCGAATCAAAGATCCTAAATCAGGGAGAGTGATTGATATAAGTCAAGATTCACAACACGTCTTAAAGATTAATCAGACCTATGAACTTCAAGCGAGTCTATGTAATAAAATTCCTCAAGAATTTAAACTTGACATTGTTATCTGGGCTGAAGATATGGAAATTAAGCCAAATTGGATTCAAACATACACGCACTCTATTCCTAAAATGGGTAAATCTTCTTTGGCAAGATTTGAACTTACGCCAACACAACTAGGAAATAAACTAGTTCGGGTTGAGTTTATTTATCAACGGCACTGGCTTGGCAAAATTCAATTTTCAGTTAATGTTAAATAATGGGTTTCAGTTTTATTTGTGGAAAGGTATAAATTATTTCAGAAGGAGAACTCATGAGACTACCTCCGCTACAAAATTTTAACTATGAGACAGGAGTTCATCTTCAAATTTCTAAGCATAGAAATCGGTTTGAGATTCAAATTATAGCAAAGGGACAACATGTACGATCTATCACTGATTTAACAGAAGAGGATTTGAAAGAAATAAATCAGCAACTGAAACAAACCATAGACATTATAGCAAGCAATAATGACCCAGAATCTCCAATCAGTGAACGAAAAAAGCTAGCCTTAGCAGAGGTTGGCTACTGGGCTTTCACCCGTATTTTCTCTGATTCTCATGCAAAAAATCTAATACAAGAGTTAATAAGAAATGATAAATCAATCATTATTGAAATTGTTTCAGAGTCAGACTATTTTTCATTGCCTTGGGAACTAATCTATCCATCTAACCCACAACAACCTATATCTCTCCAAAAGTTTTGGGGAATCAATCATATAATTTGCCGTGTTATTGATCGAGGAAGTCGTCCTGAGAGCTTTGTTAATCCGACTATAAAATTTCAAACTCGCCCTAGATTTGGCTTATTTACTTACGATAAATTACAGAGTGTCCAAGATAAAGAAATACCATATTTTAATAATCTGGATAAAGATGAGGATCTTTTTCTGTTTACTTTAGATTCGCTTGATCCTGAACAGGTGGAGCAAGGTTTGAATGAATTTTTGGAATTTTGGAATAATGACTTCCATTTGGCTCACTTTGCTTGTCACGCTTTCAGTATAAATCCAAGGAATCAATCTTATATCAAACTATCAGAAGAATTTTCAATTACTCTTATGCAGATGGAGATTAATAATATGAGAATGCCTGGAAATCCTTTAGTTGTACTGAATGCATGTAATACTGGTAGAGATAATCCTTTTTCTAGATCAAACTTTGCTGATGTATTTTTGAAATATGGCGCACGGGGTGTTGTTGCTACAGAATGCTATGTCCCAGATGCTTTCGCTGCTGATTTTGCCAAACAGTTGTATAATCATCTTCTATCAGGACTTCCTTTAGGAGAAAGTTTACTTGCTGCGCGTCGGCACTTTTTGGAAGAACCATACAATAATCCATCGGGATTGCTATATTCTATGTATGCACCTCCATCTATTCAATTAGTTAACACAGAAGACTCCAATGAATGATGATAAAAATACAATTTTAGTTCGCACCACTGATGCGACTGTGAGACGAGGAGAAAATCCAACAGAACTTAAAGTGGAGATTCTAGCAGACAACATCAATGTATTTCTGACTCAAATGGAAAGTATCTTAGAACAAGCACCAGATGAAGTTGGGAAGTTTCAGTTTACAGAATTATCAGTGTGTGCTGAAATTAATGCTAAAGGAAAACTTGTACTCTTAGGTTCTGGCGTAGAAACAGGAATTAAAGGAAGCCTGAATTTTAAATTTCAGAAGAAGTAATTACAAAAGCTTAATTTATTCAGATGCTACTATTGTTAGTCTAATTCAAATTAATTGAAATTAAGGATGTATCAAATTCCTATTAATAGTAGGATATGAGGATTTCAAATTATTGGAGGAAATTACTAAATTTATAAGCGTAAATAAGAGGTCAATTAAATATTGGTATTACAAAAACTAAATTCTCAATTAATTCAAAAATATTCTTTACCAAAAATCAAGTTTTATGGCATACAAGACATTGACAAATTACCACAGCTAAAAACTTTATCAGAAATTGATAGATTAGCCATGAAAGCGGTGGCAATGGTTTTGCCATTTCGCACCAATAATTATGTTGTAGAAAGCCTCATAGACTGGAATAACATCCCCGAAGATCCTATTTTTCGCCTCACCTTCCCTCAAGCAGAAATGCTTTCCTATGAAGACTTAAATATACTGATTTATCTCATCAAAAATAACGCTTCGCCCGATAAAATAAATCACTTAATTAACCAAATTCGCTATCGCCTCAATCCTCATCCTTCTGGACAAAAAGAATATAATATCCCCATCTTCGATAATGAAATAGTTCCAGGTGTCCAACATAAATATCCCGAAACTGTCCTGATTTTTCCCGCCAGTGGTCAAGTTTGCCATGCTTACTGTACCTTTTGTTTTCGCTGGCCCCAATTTGTTGGTATAGAAGATTTAAAATTTGCTACCCGCGAATCAGGTCGTTTTCAGGATTATCTCCACAAAAATCGGGGAATTACCGATGTTCTCATCACAGGAGGTGATCCCCTAGTAATGAGTGCTAAACAACTTTCTCGCTACATTGAACCCCTTCTAGAACCAGAATTTGACCATATCCAAACCATTCGTATTGGGACAAAATCTGTTGCCTATTGGCCCTATCGCTTTGTAACAGATACAGATGCCGATGATCTCTTGCGTCTTTTTGAACGGGTGGTACGTGCAGGGAAACACCTAGCTATCATGGGTCATTATAGCCACTGGCAAGAATTAGAGACAGAGATTTCACAAAAAGCAATCCGACGCATTCGTATGACAGGAGCCGAAATTCGCACCCAAAGTCCCTTATTACGCTATATCAATGACTCTCCTGAAGTTTGGTCAAAAATGTGGCAAATGCAGGTAAATTTAGGGTGTATTCCTTACTATTGTTTTGTGGAAAGAAATACTGGTTCTCATCATTATTTTTCCCTCCCCCTAGTCCGAACTTGGGAAATATTTCGAGAAGCGTTTCAAAAAGTAAGTGGGTTAGGTAGAACTGTTCGTGGACCAGTAATGTCTTCCTTGCCTGGTAAAATAGTGATCGATGGTGTAACTGAAATTAGAGGGGAAAAAATATTTGTTCTTTCTTTTCTTCAAGGTCGCGATCCTAATTGGTGTAAACAACCTTTCTTTGCTCAATATAACCCAAATGCAACTTGGTTATCAGATTTAAAACCAGCTTTTGGAGAAAAAAAATTCTTTTTTGAAGATCGATTAAAAGAGCTTCTTTGCTAATAAAAATCACTAATAAACCACACAGAAATTGCCATTGTGTATATCTTTAAAGTCAATGGATAATTTTCATATTACTTGAGGATTAAGAAGCCGATAAATGATAAATGTTAAATGATAAATGTTAAATGTTAAATGTATTTTGTCTCTTACTTTCATATAATATTAAAGCAGTTGCGATCGCAACATTTAAAGATTCCACTTTGTTATCTAGGGGAATAGTAACTTTTTCGTCAGCTAAGGCGATTAATTCTGGTGATAATCCTGCACTTTCATTACCTAATAAAATTAAACTGGGACAAGTTAAATCTAGCTCCCAATAAGTTTTATTAGCGTCAGGAACTGTAGCAATTACTTGAACCTGATTATTTTTTTGTTCTTGAATAGTTTCTACTAAATTATCGCTAATATTCATCCGTAGACGGAACCACTCACCAGCAGAAGCCCTTAAAACTTTAGGATGATCGAAATCTACACTATCTCGACTTAACCATAACTGTTCCACTCCTGTTGCTACAGCCGTCCGAATAATTGTTCCTAGATTACCAGGGTCTTGTAACCTTTCTGCCAATAATCCTAAATGATTGATTACACAATCCGATGGTTGGGATATTTGACGATTTGCTACTGCTACCACTCCATCAGGATTTACTGTAGTTGCGATCACAGATAAAACTTCTGGACTAACTAATTCTACTCTTGGTACGCGATCACTAATTGTTCCCCATAATTGCTGATGACGATTTTGCCATTCGATAGTACAACAAAGAAGAGTTAAAGGATAATCTAAAGTTAAGGCAGTAATGATAGTGTTGTTACCCTCTAATAATAAAAGATTTTGCTGTCGTCTGTGCCTACTGCGGTGGAGCTTACGAAGCTGTTTTACTAAGGGATTTTTCAGACTGGTAATTATTTTATTTGTCACTAGCTATTGACGAATAGCTGAGGTTAGAGTAATACTTGACTTGCTGAATGCGGAACTCGGGACTTGAACCCGAAAGTCCTTAAGGACACTAGAATCTGAATCTAGCGCGTCTACCAATTCCGCCAGTCCCGCTTATGGATCAGCACCCAAACCAACATTATCTAAAACTTTAGATTTATTGTCAACCTAGTTTGTGGATCAATTAAACTCAATATCTGTTCTCTAAGGTTTAACCGTGAATTTGATTAAGTCTCCTAATCTAAGATTTTGCAAAGACTATCAACTTCTGAAGCTGTGATTAATTTGCTGCTTTAAATGCTATCTGCTATTCAATTTAACTTTTAATAATTTAATAAAACTGGAGGATAAGATCATTAGCTCTATTTCTAACATAACACAAGCCTCTTTAACCCAAGAAGATACTAAACCTGTGCTAGAAATTTGGGGAAGAAATCCACTCCAAGGTAAGGTAGAAATTAGTGGTGCTAAAAACTCTGCCTTAGTCTTGATGGCTGGCTCTCTATTGTGTCCCGAAGATTGCCGATTAAGTAATGTGCCTGATTTAGTAGATATTAGGCGAATGATTCAGATATTAACAGCTTTAGGTGCAAAAATATCTAAAACTGGTAATACTTTGGATATAAACGTTCGTGAAATCAATCCTACTCAAGCTCCCTATGATTTGGTTTCTCAGCTACGAGCTAGTTTCTTCGCTATTGGTGCTTTGCTCGCCAGATTTGGGGTAGTACGTATTCCCTTACCAGGAGGCTGTGCTATTGGTGCAAGACCAGTAGAACTCCATGTTAAAGGATTACAAGCGATGGGAGCTAAGGTCTTTATTGATTCTGGGATTGTTCATGCCCATGTTCAAGGGAATAAGAGCAGGCTCCAAGGTGCCAAAATTTATTTGGACTACCCTAGCGTTGGAGCGACAGAAACCCTAATTATGGCAGCTACTTTGGCTGAAGGGGAAACAATTATTGAAAATGCTGCTCAAGAGCCAGAAATAGTTGATCTTGCTAACTTCTGCTGTGCGATGGGAGCCAAAATTAGGGGGGCAGGAACCAACCAGGTTATTATTTCAGGGGTAGAAAGTCTCCACTCTGTAGACTATCCAGTAATAAGTGATCGCATTGAAGCAGGAACATTTTTAGTTGCAGGAGCAATTACCCATTCAGAAATATCCGTTTGCTCTGTAGTACCAGAACATCTAGTTCCCGTCATTGCCAAATTAGAAGCTATTGGCTGTCAAGTAGTAGCAGAATCTAACAATTGCTTAAAGTTAATTCCAGGAGAATTAAAAGCAACTGATATTGAAACCTTACCCTATCCAGGTTTCCCTACCGATATGCAGGCACAGTTTATGGCATTACTAAGTGTTAGTGAGGGACATAGCTTAATTACCGAAACGGTATTTGAAAATCGTCTACGTCATGTAGCAGAATTGCAACGCATGGGAGCAAACATCAGGGTTAAGGGTAATCACGCCATGATTCAAGGTGTGCCTGCCCTCTCTGGTGCGCCAGTGATGGCAACAGATTTAAGAGCTTCTGCTGCTCTAGTTTTAGCAGGTTTAGCAGCCCAAGGTAAAACTATAGTTAGAGGATTACATCATCTAGACAGGGGTTATGAAAACTTAGAAGCTAAACTAAGAGGATTAGGCGCAAAAATACAAAGAATCAATCAAAAAATCTAAATCACAACCAAATGTCGCAAACATTTAGAGCTAAATTCTAAATTCTGTTATCGATAAATATATTAATTACTTGTAGGGGCTAAGATTATTTCCTAGAGATGCCAGGAGTATAATCTTGGCTCTCTTAGCAATTTGTTGACTGGAATGAATAAAAATCAAAAACCCCCCTTTCTAAAGAGGGATTTTCAATATCTCGTCTAATGCTAGGGGCTTCGGAATTCTTTTCCGTAGGGCTTACCTAACTCACCACAACGCCGTTTTTCCCTAGTTTACGACCTGGAAAATCCAGGGGGGTACAAAGCGAAGTCTAAGTCCGTTTCCGAGTACAAGCTCGGTTTACTTTCCCAGATATCAAGCTAGTTCCCATATAAGTCAAGCATAGATCAATAAACTATGCAGGAAGTCACCAACGTTATAGCTGACTATATCTATGGTAATAATTTTTCTATTTTTGTCAACTATAACTAGAAAGCTATATACATCAAAGCTTTGAAGAACTGAAATTAAGGATAGCTATTTTTCTTAGTCCTTGTTAGATGGACAAACCATTGATTCCTACCAAAAATCTTCTCAAAAATCTCACAACTTCCTCAAACTTAATAGGTACCTTGTAACCAGGTAAGTTTAGACAGTAATACTATTGCCCTTTAAAAAAGTCACTACAGATGTTGAATCGATGAAGACAAGGAGGAATAAGCGGATTAATTAAATAACTATTCCAAATCTTTATTTAAGGGAGTTATGAATATATGGTTAAACGCCCAGATCGAAATCGCGAGCCTCAATCCAGTCAATTGGGATGGACTTTGATTCTCACTTCCACATTCTTAGTTTTATTGAGTGTATTGCTCACTCCAGCCCAAATACCCCAGTCCCAACCCTATAGTAAGTTTATCGACTTAGTAGAGTCGGATCGGGTTGAAAAAGTTATTATTAGTCCTAATCGTATTGAATACTTCCTTAAATCAGAATTAGCTGGAGATCAATCAGAGCAGATTTTTACTACTGTGCCAGTAGTTCAAGACGCAGAGTTGCCTAAAATTTTACGTCAGCATCAAGTAGAATTTTCCGCTACTCCTGTGAATAGTGATAATGGGTTTTGGGGTTTTATTAGACTTTTATTTTTCATCTTTTTAATCGTTAATATCGGTAGTTTATTTTTCAGGAGTGGTCAAGAGGGAGGAAAAGGAATCAGTCCTTTTACCATTGGTCGCAGCAACGCCCGTATTTATTCAGAAGGAAGTATGGATATTACCTTTGATGATGTAGCGGGAGTAGATGAAGCAAAAACAGAATTATATGAAATTGTTGATTTTCTGAAACATGGAGCCAAATATATTCATTTAGGGGCAAAAATCCCCAAAGGAGTTTTACTAGTAGGACCTCCAGGTACAGGTAAAACTTTACTAGCAAAAGCGATCGCAGGAGAAGCTCAAGTTCCTTTTTTCAGTATCTCTGGGTCGGAATTTATTGAAATGTTTGTCGGAGTTGGTGCTTCACGGGTACGGGATTTATTTGACCGAGCCAAAAAACAAGCTCCTGCCATTGTCTTTATTGACGAATTAGATGCTCTGGGTAAGTCTCGTGCTGCTGCTGGGGGCTTAATGGGAGGAAATGACGAACGAGAACAAACTCTCAATCAATTACTTGCAGAAATGGACGGATTTGAACCCAATACAGGAGTAATTCTCTTGGCTGCAACTAATCGTCCCGAAGTCCTTGATCCAGCCCTATTGCGTCCTGGTCGGTTTGATCGCCGTATTGTGGTAGATCGTCCTGATAAGTCTGGTAGATTGGCAATTTTAGAAGTACACGCCCGCAAGGTAAAATTATCTGGGGACGTAGATTTAGATAAACTAGCTGCTCGCACTCCTGGTTTTGCTGGGGCAGATCTAGCTAATTTAATCAATGAAGCAGCACTTCTAGCTGCTCGTTATAACCGCAATGCGGTAACTATGGCAGACTTTAATGAAGCCACAGAAAGAATTCTCACAGGATTAGAGAAAAAATCGCGAGTACTCAACGAAACTGAAAAGACAACTGTCGCTCATCATGAAGTAGGTCATGCCATTGTAGGTACTTTGATGCCTGGTACCGATCGGGTAGAGAAAATTTCCATTGTTCCCCGTGGTATTGGGGCATTGGGTTATACTCTACAACTGCCCGAAGAAGACCGCTTTTTGATGATTGAAGATGAAATCCGTGGTCGTATTGCTACCTTACTGGGAGGGCGTGCTGCGGAAGAATTAATCTTTGGCAAAGTATCCACAGGAGCCAGTGATGATATCCAAAAAGCTACTGATCTGGCTGAAAGGTATGTAACACTCTATGGTATGAGCGATCGCTTGGGTCCCATTGCCTTTGAAAAAATTCAGCAACAATTCTTAGAAGGTATTACTAATCCTCGTCGTCAAGTTAGTCCCCATATTGCTGAAGCCATCGACCGAGAAGTTAAAGCTGTAATTGATGGGGCGCATCAAATCGCCCTAGAGATTTTGCAAGAAAATCGTGAACTATTAAATGCATTAGCTCAAATTCTGTTACAACAAGAAATTTTAGAAGGGGATCAACTGCGATCGCAACTTAAACTAGCTCAAAAAACATTAGAGATAGATCAATGGTTGCAAACAGGAAAATTATCTTCAGCAAATCAGAATTCAGGAATCAAAAAATTAACAACTAACCAAATAGATCGCGGTTATCCACAGATATTATCCGACGGTATACCCTTTAGGGATTCTTAGTAATCGTTGATGGTAACCCATAAATTTGTTTTTGATAACCTTATTTATTTGGCGTTAATTTACTCATATTTTGTTTTTTTATAGATAGTGGTATTACTATCAAGGGGAGTAGTTTTGTGTCTTTCTACAACAGCATATTTGTTTGTTTTACCAGCCAAACCAAATAATCCGAATAAACCAAGTAATCCTAACCATCCCCAGTTAGATCTGTTATTAATTGCTTCAGCAGTTTCAGCAATTTGAGCTTGTGCAGCTTCAGCAGCTTGGTTAATGTTTTCTTCGGCTTCAGCAGCAGTTCTTTGAACTTGTTCTTCGGCTTGATTATAATTACGTTTGATCGCCTCGCCTGTATTCTCTAAGCCTTCTCCTGCTGCTTCACCAGTGTTTTGAATACTATTACCAAAAGACTTACCAGCATCCTTGAGGTTTTCACCGACGCTTTCCATATTTTGCTCGGCTTGTTTGAGGTTTTGATCGACTGTTTCTTCTTTTTGCTGACTAAAAGCTATGTCAGTGGGTAAAGCTAAAGTAACAGCAAGTATAGTAGTGGAGGTTAGTTTTGTTAAATTCATAAAAACTCCTTTTCGTATTCCAAAATATTTAGTACGTAGCAATTTATATTGTCATTTTGTTTTAATGAGGTATTTAATCCCAAAAAATAGCAATCATCAATACAAACCAAGCCACTTTCTTGATTGATAATTTATCAATACGATTATTTTAATATTATTTATTTTAAATAAAATCTCTCTGAAGTAATAAATCTTTGGTTAGAGACTAACAGGGAACAGTTAACTGTTAAATTCTCTTTAGGCTTAGAAATCCGTGAGGAGTGAGGACTGTCAACTGATTGAATTATCTATTTGTATTTTGAAATCAAACTATTACTTTGGTTAGATGTTTTAACAATAGGATTATTGCTATTAATAGGGTAATCGAAAAAAATATTAAAGTTAATTCATGTTAATAAGCAAATTTGGAGATTGGTTAAAATCTTCTTTCCGTACCGAGTAAGTAAAAGTACTAAGTTTACAATTAGATTTAGAAGTATTAATCTTCTATGATGTTTTCCTACTATATGCAATATCACGAAAAGTATAGTCAGGAATTTTAAAATTAACAGTGAGAATTATTATGACGAAATCAATTACATCAGAAAGTCTATTTCAAGAAACATTTAATACAGTGAGTAAGTTGACTGAAACTTTAACCACTGAAGCCCAAAAGATGTTAGAAACAACTACAATTTCTACAGGAAAAACTCTCAAGTGGATTGCATCTAATCCCGTTATTAAAACAACAGATGAGATTATCGGGTTAGATTGGCTAATGACTTTTCTGGGTAAGGTAGATAGGGATAAAGTACAGCAAACGGTGAAGCAAATTACAGCATTATATCCAGAAGAAACACCAAATCAAATTGCTCATCGCTTGATTGTGCAAAAAACTTGGGAAGGAGGGCGTTTAGGGCTACTTACTAATATTATTCCTCCCGTTGCTGCTTTATTTATGGGAATAGAATTAATTGCAACCGCCAAATTGCAAACCGAAATGGTGTATGAAATTGCTTACGCTTATGGCTTAGACTTAGAAGAGCCAGCCAGACGAGGGGAAATCTTAGCAATCTTTGGTTTGTCTTTTGGTGCAGATATATTAACAACAGGGTTAACTGTGGTTGAAATTATTCCGGGTATTGGTGCTGTTGTAGGAGCTTCTACTAATGCAGCTATGCTATATGTTTTAGGACAAACTGCTTGTCGTTATTACGAGGGAAAAATTGATCGCAAAGACATAGCATCTATGCAACAAGAAGCGGATGCAGATTGGCAGATTGCCCTTAATCAGTTTAAAGTTATGGATCTGATTTTGGCACATATGGTGCAGGTTAGTTATCCAAAGAGAGATTGGAAAGAAATTTTGCCCGTAATTAATGACATTTGCCCATCCTCAGTAAAAACTATTGCAGCAAATCTGCAAACTCCACAAAATTTTCCCGCATTACTTGAAGAATTAATATCTGATTTTGCACTTTTGACTTTAAATAGATGCTACGACATTGCTAAATCAAATGGAAAAATTACTTTAGAAGAACAAGTCATACTGAATCAAATTGCAGTTAAATTTAACCTAGATATGTCAATATTAAATTCTAAATTCCCACAAATTTAAAGTGTTGTATCTAAACAGGATTTAGTATAACGTCGATATCCAGTAGCAACAAACATATACAGTCCATATTTCATTTATCGAATGTTACTATTTTGGGTTGTAGACTCTAAAATTGTTATGGGAATAACTGTAACTTTCAAGTCAATTGGCTTACCGATATTGTCAGCAAGAAAGTTTCTCACGAGATCGACTTGCTTTTGCGAGATCGAATCAACTGGTGCAGCAATCTCTATTGCTACCGTTAGATAGCCTTTTTTTGGAACAACACTAATCAATTTAATATCACTATTGGCAAAAGTCTCTGTTTCGTAAACAATTAAATTTGAGATCTGATATCGTATATTCTTTTTGAGAATCAGCTCTCGCATTGATAAAGTCAAGGGAATACCAAGAAAAAACATGATCACAGTAGACATAGCTAGCCCTTTTTTAGCCCGTTCAATATTACCGTAAGACTGAAATAAAAAGACTAAAGTACCGAAAAAGACAATACAGATTAAGTTAGTTGAAAATAATAGGGAGGCACCCATAGCCATCTCTTCTTCTCCCAATCCTAAACCGATACCTACTACACTGAGAGGAGGCACTAAAGCAACAGCGATCGCAACTCCAGGAAGGGCATCAGAAATACTACGACGAGTATTAGCAAAAGCTCCTGCTGCTCCTGCTGCCATAGCAATACCAAAATCAATCAAGGTGGGATTAGTACGAGAAAGTATCTCAGAATCAACGGTCTCTAAACCAATAAGGGAAGCTGTAACCCAAGAAGCCAAAATAGTTAAGATGATACCTTTTAAAATCGTTAGACTAGAGCGACGCAATAGCTTCCGATTCCCCATTGCTATAGAATAAGCCATCCCAACAATTGGACCCATCAAAGGCGCAATAATCATTGCCCCAATAATAATTGCTACACTGTTAGCGAGTAATCCCAAGGTAGCAATAATTGCTGATAGTCCTAGCATAAAATGGAAGCTAAAGGAAGGAACTGATAAACGCCACAGACTGCGATTGAGACTAGCAACAGGTTTTGCTTTTTCCTTAATCCAATGCCAGTTGCCATTATCTTGATACCAAAGTTCTTTGAAATGAAGCTTGCGATTAATTTTCCTCAAAATGTATCTGATGTAGATAATATATCGAGGGTTGAGACTGAGTAATACTGTCATGGCTTTTATTGAGGAAAAAGTCAAAAATTAGGCATTTATATTATCAGTTTTTTAGTGATACATAATTTTGGAATTTTGGACAAAAAATCAAAATCTACTATTTTTGGCTTTTGACTTCATTTCATCCACAACAGCCAATGCACTAGTAGCACTAGCAGCGATCGCAAATAACCATCTTGAGGGTCTTTCAGTAAGAGTTTTAATTGTCGCTTAATCTCATCTGGTTTGCTTTTATAGTCATTTTAAATAAAAATGAAACACTTCTGGCTGCTCAAAGACTTGTCACAGTAGGAATACGTTGTCTCAAACTTAATTGAAATGACTATATTTGTATCTTTGAGGTGATCCCTCTTTTGTTACTTTAGGATTAACTGTTGTAAAGCCTTTTTTAGAGTCCTTATTTCCATTGAGATTGGTCAATTGTCAATAGTTTTGTGATTGATCCCAAGGGTATCTGCTTTGCAGGTCGCAAAACTAAAAAAGCGAATAAATAATAGAAAAAACGCTGAGATTCTTATTATACTAAATCTGCTTACCAAAGTATACTTTTAATTTAAAGCATAAAATTAGCTTGAACCCTCCTGACTTCTGACTTGACCGAAGGGAATCCTTTAGGGCTGACTTCTGATATCCGAAGGTGTATCCTTTAGGACTTCTCGCAAATTTAAAGTGTTGTATCTAAACAGGATTTACTATTATATAGTAGATTTTTCAAGATTAAATTTTTATTTTTTATCCCATAGTAACAAAAGAGGGATAATTCACAAAAACAAGTGGGGTGGGCAATTAATTGCCTACCCCACTGAGTTAAATTATGAAACCGTTGCTTTAGTCGCGACTGTTAATAGCGATCAAAAGACGCAGAATAAAGACGAACAAATTAATGTAAGTCAGATACATCGAGAGTGCAGCAGGTAAATACTGATCATCGCGATAAGCACGGGGTAAAACGTAGAAATCTACTACCGCAGAGCCAACAAAGATTGCTACTCCAATACCTGAAATACCTACTTCTAACCAGGATGGAGTGTATACACCAAAAACGGAAAATAATAACTGCCCGACTAAAACTACTAACAGCGCAATTACACCCAGACGAACTGTTTGCGCTAAAGCTAAACCATCTTCATCGCTGAGATTAGAGCCAATATTACGCCCGACAATAAAAGTAGCACCACATCCTAAAGCTGCAATACCAACTCCAGCAATACCAACTCCAGAAGTACTCAGAGCAACAAATAGTAACCCACTAAGAGTGTATCCAGAAAGTAAGCTATAGAGTGCTAACAGAGGTAAAGCAGTGCTGTTGTTTCCTTTTTCCGCAATACCACGAGCGACGAAGAAAAGGACAAACTCCGCAATTAGAGCTACCCAAAAAGTGGGCATAAATATCTGTGGGTTAGAGTTAATTACTCCCAAACCACCGTAAGCCCCGACTGCGGTTAAAATTAACCCACCACCAAGATAGGGTAGGGCATTAGTTATTACATTAGGACCAACTAAAGCTTGTCCTTTGGCTTCTTGTATAGCTTGTCTAAAGTTGCTTGTATTACTCATGACAATGTTTATTGAAATCTTTTGATATTATGTCTCAATCACTTATTTGTAATCGTAATTTAACTCTATGTTAAGACGATAGGCGGATTACCGTATTAGTTTGGGGTTCAGAGTTCGGAGTTCGGAGTTCAGGGTTCAGAGTTCGGAGTTTGGAGTTGAGGGTTAAAATCCAACACCTAATACCTAATACCTAATACCTAATACCTAACACCTAATACCTAACACCTAACACCTAATACCTAATACCAACTCTCAAATTACTGCACTCCTTCTAAGTTGAATAAGAAGGGAACTCCACTTTTAGAGTCGCCACCCATAACTAAAACTCTGGGCATTTGCGCTCCTCCTTCGCGCCAAGCTTCAATGGCTTCTTTTTGCAGCACTAATTCCCCTCCTTGAGCTTTAAGGGTTTCTGCTAAAAGTCTTTGAGCTTCTGCTTTACCTTTAGCGCGATTGATTTCTGCTTGAGCTTGTTGTTCTGCTTCCCTAGCTACATATACTGCCCTACGAGCTTTTTGTTCGGCGATTTGTTTTTCTTCTACGGCTTTAGCAAATTCGGGGGAGAAGTTCAAATCAACAACACTCGTATCCAGTACAATAATGCCGTATTTTTCTAGCCTAGTTCCTAGAGCATCATCAAAGTCGTCCTTGAGTTCGCTACGTTTAGTGATTGCTTCTTCTACTGTTCTTCTAGCTGCTGCAATTTTGAAGGATTCTTGAGTTTGAGGTGCGATGATTTTAGCAACGATGTTTTGTAAAGTTCCTTGAGTTCGACGAATATTAACAATTTCCACAGGATCGAGGCGGAAGTTGATGGCAAATCTCGCTTTTAGGTCTTGTAAGTCTTTGGTGGAACTTTCTGCGGGTACTTCAAATTTTTGGACGGTTACGTCATATACATCTACATAAGAAATTAAAGGTGGACGAAAATGTAGTCCTTCTAACAGAACTCCATCTTGCGCTTTACCTAGAATACTAAGTACTCCTGCTTGACCAGGGTTAATGATGATGAAGGCATTAAACCCGATTAAAACAATTAAGGCAGTAAGAACACCAAATACTAAGGGCTGCCAACTCTGAGATGATGGGTTATTCAAACTAAATTATCTCCTGTTTATATAGGGTCTTCTTAAATTATCAAGGAATTAGTAGCTAACAAGACTAATAATTGGTAAGTCAGGTAATTTTTTCCTGCCTGATAATGCGGTAAGTTCAATTACAAAAGCAAAGCCCAGTATTTGTGAACCAAGTTTTTCTAGTAAGTCTGCGGTGGCTTTGGCTGTACCGCCAGTAGCGATCAAGTCATCCACAATCAAGACTTTTGCATTAGGCGCGATCGCGTCTTGGTGAATTTCTAGTTTATCAGTACCATATTCTAGCTGATATTCTAGAGAATGGACTTGAGCTGGTAATTTTCCTGGTTTTCTTACAGGCACAAAACCAGCATTAAGATGATAAGCCAAAGGGGTACCAAAAATAAACCCTCTGGATTCCATCCCCACTATATAGTCAGGCTGTAAATTTGCTTCTTGGCACTTGTGTGTCAGGCTATCAATAGTATGACGTAATCCTTGAGGATGATTTAGCAGGGTTGTAATATCTCTAAAGGTAATACCTGGTTTGGGAAAGTCGGGAATATCCCTAATTAAAGATTTTAGTTCCATAAAAAAATTAAATAATACAATTAACCTGGCAAGAAGTTCAAGCTTTTACTTTCAAGTCCAAGGTCAATAACTATTGATCTTGATCTAGTTGATAAGATAAATGATTATGTCCTCTGGGGAGGATAAATAAGATGAATCAGTTAATTTTGCCATCATATTTTGTAAAAAGTTTGTTACTCTCGATGAAGAGAAAAATAACCATAATATCGAATATAGATTTAGTTTTAGAATGAGCCAATCTGCAACTATGGTATCTGATTCCGATCGGTCTCCTGAAAGCTTACCAGCAGTCTTAAATCGGTTACCTGATATTTCGGGATCGATTACAGAATGCTCTCCTCGTACCCAACAAGAAATTGATTTACTGTTACTAGCAGTGGAAGCTTTACAATTGGGAGCATCAGAGAATATGTTGTCAACAGTCAAAAAGCTAGAACTAGAAGGGATTATTCCCCATAGAGTTGGGTTATGGCGCATTCGTTGTAGTAATCCTTGGCGACGTTCCTATACCAGAGATTATTTGGCTTTAAATGAGGCTAAAGCTTTAGTTATTTTAATCAGCGATCGCGCTAAAGAGTTGATGGTCTTAATTCGTCAATTACTAGTGGTTCAGCAACAAATGAATGCTAAAAAACTGCCTTTGGATAATCATTTTCGTCTTTCAGAGTATCTGGAAAGATTTCGCGCTCATTTTAAAAGTCGCATGAATCCCCGTCGGACTAAAGTATCTTTATTATTAGCCTCGGAGGCAGAATTAAATGACCTGGCAATGTCTTTGCTAGAAAAACTCCTATTTTGTACAGGGACAAAAGGTATGGAAAGGCTTTGGTTTAGCTTATTTGATGGAGAGGTATAATTTTAGAGAATGAGTGTTATAAAACAATATAGTTTACCCAACTGTAATCTGATTTTGGAAGGAATGGAAGATGTTTCCGAATCAGAAACTAATAGTCTTAACAACCAAATCTCAATTCTGATTAATGCGGAATGCCATTTTATTGGTTCTAATCAGAACCTCAGTGGCGGAAGAGTCTTTTTAGAAAATTTAGCCAATACGGTGAGTAGCTACACCCAAGAATTACTCAGTGGGTTACCCCGTCCCCAAAATAAAGACCAAGAATACCCCAAAATTAGTCTGGAAAACTTGGCAGAACAGGATATTCACCGTCTCACTCTTGAACCAGAACCAGATGGCGAAGCTCATCCTGTGGCAATTGATCTGACTACAGTACAATTATTTGACTTAGTAGAAGCAGTAGATCAATTTCTAATTGATGAAACTAGTCTATCTGATGTGACTCTCCAATTAAAATCTATTAGCAAGCGTCATCGTCCTCCAGAAGAACCTTTAGCAGAAAGAGTAATTCCTTTTCTAACAGGGACGGCTACTTTGGCGATTGTATCTTTCCTATTCTGGATTATTCCCCCTCCACCCATCGAAAAACCTGTAGAGTCTCTCCCTGAATCAATTCCTGTTGAAGAAGTGTTACCCAATGAAACAGAACCAACACAAGAGTAAATTGCACAGCAAAACAACAATATGGGAGAAAATGGGCTATACTCTACTATTGACCATGAGAAAGGCTCTTGACTAGAGAGCTTTTTTGATCATGGTTTTGACAAAACTAGGCTAGAGTTGAGGAGGAAATCATTCCCGAACAGCTAAACCTGACTGTTAGTTTAAGAGGCACTCGCGAAGTCAGGGAAACATATCAAATTTTTCGCCTTACCGGATTACTAGATGCCTTTTCCGAACCAACATTCCGTAAAGTTCTCAGTAAATATATTGATGATGGACCCAAAAATATTATTTTAGTTCTATCTCAAATTGACTTTATTGATAGCTCAGGTCTGGGTGCGCTAGTTCAGCTTGTAAAAAAAGCTCAAACTGGCGGTGGTAGTCTGCAAATTGTCACTAATCCCCGTGTGACTCAAACAGTTAAACTGGTACGTTTAGAGAAGTTTCTATCTCTCCAACCTTCAGTGGATAAAGCACTGGAAAACTTGAAGAAATAGTAACAGAATTTAACGTTGATTCGTTATAACTCAATGATCTTTAAGGACAACCTTGACTAAAATTGAAGCTTCAGCTTGGGCAAACATTGATGCAATTGCCTCAATGTCAAACACTGATGATATTGTTCAGATACAAAGATTTTCTCCAGTAAGCCTGGCTTATATTGGAGATGCGGTATATGAATTGTACGTGCGACATTATTTTTTAAGTCCACCTAAACGTATTGAACAATATCATAGAGAAGTGGTTGCTCAAGTTAGGGCTGAGAGTCAAGCTAATCACTTACAAGTTTTACTGCCTCATCTCAATGAGAAAGAACGAGATATGGTGCGTCGGGGACGGAATGCTGCTAATAGCAAACCCCGACGATTATCAATCTCTATTTATCAACAAGCTAGTAGCTTAGAGACTTTAATCGGGTATTTATACCTTATAGATCGAGATCGCTTACAAGATTTATTGACGAAGCTCGATTTTTCGGGCAATCGTTAAATTGTAAATTTAATCAGCTTTTAACAACTTTAAATAATATAAATAATAAATAATTTTCCTGCTGTTTCCCAGCTTTTAAGGACTTAAATGACCAAAAAGAAAATACCCAAATTAGTCAATAACCCAACTCAACCTAATAATAAGAGCAGTAAGAGGGCAAAAGTGGGATCAAACCCTAAAACCTTCAAAACTCAGCCTTCTATTAAAATTAAGCCCCGAAATTATTCTATCCTCCAAGACCAAGAAATCCCCACTGTTTCAGAAAGTGAATCTGGTAACCCAGACTTAGTTTATGGTAAACACCCAGTTTTAGCGGTTTTAAGCAGCGATCGCCAAATCAATCGAATTTGGATTACTCCCCGACTAAGCAGCGATCGCAGATTTTCTGATCTTCTACAACAAGCCAAAGCTAAGGGAGCAATTATTAGCAAAGCTGATCCCCAACGCTTAGATAGCTTAACCCAATATGCCAACCATCAGGGGATCGTAGCTCAGGTTTCACCCTATTCCTATTGGGAACTGGCAGATTTAATTACTATTGCCAAAGAAAAAACTAGCTCTCCTGTAATTGTAATTGCTGATGGGATCGAAGACCCTCATAATTTAGGTGCAATCATTCGCACAGCAGAAGCTATGGGGGTACAAGGAATTGTGATCCCCCAACGGCGAGCGGTAGGCATCAACTCCACAGTGGTAAAAGTAGCAGCAGGAGCTTTAGAAAACTTGCCGATTGCTAGAGTGGTTAATCTGAGCCAAGCCTTAGGCACTTTGAAAGACTCTGGTTTCTGGATTTATGGGACAACATCAGAAAGTAGTAAACTACTACACACAATTGATTTTAGTGGTGCGATAGGATTGGTTATAGGCTCTGAAGGTAAGGGGTTAAACTCCTTGACTGAGCGTTGTTGTGATGAGTTGGTATCCATTCCTCTGGCAGGCATCACACCTAGCCTCAATGCTTCAGTAGCTTCTGCAATCGCAATATACGAAATTTGCCGTCAACGATGGGTTTAGTCATTCTCCCCACGTAACTACAAGAATTTGTTATAAAATATTACAAAAATTAACGATTAAACCACGATTAATAATATTCATACTCAAATACAATTCAGGGGTAACTTTAAGATGAAAGAATTGGTAATAGGAGCGTTAAACTCTTTAGGATTAGCTTATTGGGTAAAAATCGATACCACCAAACCTTCTTGTATCTACTACTTTGGCCCATTTCTCACAGTTACGGAAGCTAAAAATGCCAAGGCTGGCTACATAGAAGATTTAACCAACGAAGGCTGTTCAGGAATTGAGGTAGAAATTAAACGTTGTAAGCCCAGTGAACTAACAGTGTTCGATAATGACGAATTGGAGGGCGGTATGGATTTTAATCCTGTTCCCGCCTATTTTATTCGATCTTAAATAAAACCTGCAACCTAATACCCATCGGTGACAAGTTAAGGGTTTGTATTGTTTGTCAAACTGTTCGTTGTTGATGGTTCATTGTTAATAGTTCATAGTGTTTGCCGACTTTTAAGCGATTTTCTAGCTAATTTGAAGTTTTTAAGCGATCGCTAAATTGCTCGATTAAAATCTATATCTAGTGTTAAGTCAAAAATAAAACACTATATGTAGTAGTTGACTAATCTGATTTTTTCTTAACTTGTCACCAATGCCTAATACCTAATACCTAGTACCTAATACCTAATACCTTCCTCCACACAAAACTGGTTCAGCAAACCCTAAATTGATCGAGCCACCGAGATATATCATCTCTTACTTTTTCGGGAATTTCCCAAGGAAAAAGATGAGCCGTGTTAGGGTAGCAAATTAATTGGCTGTTTGTGAGGTATTTTGCAGTTTCTGCACTGGATTCGGCGGTAATATGGCGGTCTTTTTCCCCTGATAAGATTAGGCAGGGGAAATCTATTTTAGAGAGAGAATCTAAACAACTGTAACGATTAGCAATGGCTTTAGACAAAGCACGATTAGCCGATGCAGAAGTTTGCCAATAAGCAAGAACCGCCTCTTTAGCCAAATAATTATAGGCTTGGGGAGTATGGCGGTTAATCAAATAGCGAAATAGGGATCGTTTCCCCAGATGATTAATATTCCATGACCATCCAGGCTTAATGTAGTTAATTATTCCTGCTATTCCTGTATAAGCTAAGTCTTGCCAGGTGACTTTAGGATGGCTGCCACGAGGATAAGCAGCAGAAGCAACCAGAATTAAACCAATAAATTTGTCAGGATTAGCCAAAGCCAACTCTAAAGCTAAAATACCCCCCAAAGACCATCCCAGTAAAACACAACGGTCTATTTCATACTGATCAAGTAAATTTTGTAGATCATCAAGATGATCTTTCATGTCAAAACTTCCAGTGACACGACTTTTGCCATACCCTCGCAGATCAGGAGCAATAGTTTGATATTTGGGACAAAGATGGTCAGTAAATACTGACATAGTACGACTAGACCCAGGATGACCATGCAAACACAAAATGGGATAGCCTTCTCCTTTTACCTCAACATTTAATTTGACCATTAACCACCTCAGCAAAATTATTAATCAGTATAAAAAATCCCTCTTGCCTCCCTTATCTCCCAAATACTGTTCGGATAAGCCTAAAAACTTAATGAAATTAGGGAGTGTGGGGAGTGTGGGAGGGGTGGGAAGTATGGAAGAGAGAGGGGGGAGAGTGGGAGGTGTGGGGAGAGAGTGGAGAAAGTCTTGCTCCCTTGTCCTCCCCTTCTTCTCCACCTTCTCCATCCTCCGAAGGACGTTCTTCTCTCTCTCTTTCTCAACAGATAAC
>JASJDB010000033.1 GCA_030065315.1 Xenococcaceae cyanobacterium MO_167.B52
TAAGTTGATTAGTTAAGGAGAATTAGGGCAAGTGCTACAAGTAACAGATAGTATCTCTAGACTCGAAACTGACAACCTAGAAAATGGGCAACAACAAGAAGGGGAAAGATTTTTACGATTTTCCCTGATGCCGGAAGTTGATGCCTTACTTCCTCTAGCTGAGTTACAAGAAGTTATGAACCTGTCTTTGAAAAACATCTTGCCAGTACCCCAGGTAGCCAAGTCGATGCTGGGAATTATCAATTGGCGAGGAGGAGCGACCTGGATTGTAGATTTAGCCAATTTGTGGGGGGCTAGTCACTGGTGTCAACGAGAACCAATTCCTGATACTGGTATGGCAATTTTAGTTCCCTGGAAGAACAAAACTATAGGTTTATTGATTGAAGAAGTTAAAAATATTGAAATCTATAACTCTCAGCAATGTATGCCTATTTCAGAAGGTATGTTTTCTGAGGAACTTCGTTCTTTAGCCCAAGGTTACTCTCTTGACTCTCAAGGCAAAACCTGGATATTGCTAGATCTTGCTGCCATTCTGCAAGCAATTGCTTAAATTTAGAAATTTTTTGTAACTTTGTAATTAACTAGGATTAGGACAAATATGGTATTTAACTGGCTTTTTGATTCACCCGATGAACCATCACAAGAAGGTCAAGATAGCAACTCTAACGACGGGTTATTGGTAACAGAAAAACAGAATCAGCTTTCTAACCTATCCAAGATTAATGTAGATGATCTTTCTCAAAATAATGGCAAAGAAGAGTTGATGTCAGTCCAAAAAATTAATCCCCAAAAAAGAACTAATGTTGAAGCTGTGGAAGTAAACTCTGACCCAATGAATAATGGTACTTCTATCAATCTCAGTTTAACTGCCAATGATGTACTCAGAAAGATCAATCAAGAAGCACAGCAATTGATGAATGATGGAGTTAACAAAATCCGACAATCCCTCAAAGCAGATCGAGTACTTGTTTATGGCTTTAATCCTGACGGAAGCGGAAAAATTTTGGCTGAGTCGTTAGATAGTGGCTGGTCAAGGGCTGGTTCTGCTTTTGATCAAGATTATTTTATTAGCGAAAATAATGCCAAACCTTATTACGTCGTCAATGATATCTCGACAAAAAACTTTGCTCAGTGTTTTGTCGAATCCCTTGAAGCCATAGAAGCTCAAGCCTATATTAATGTTCCGATCAAATACAATAACGAACTTTTAGGATTCTTAAGTGCTTATCAAAACTCTAGTCCTCGGGATTGGCAAGAGTCAGAAGTACAAATGATGGTTAATTGCGCCACTCAATTTCGCCTGCCTCTGCAACAAACGGCGTTTATGCGCCACAATCAATTTCGAGAGCAACAGCGAGAAAAGGCGATCAAGCGGGAACGAGGTCTAGCACAAATGCTGGAACAGATTCGTAATGCTACAGAAGAAGATAAGATATTCCAAATTGCGACTCAAGAGGGACGAAAATTTCTGGAAGTAGATCGTTTGGCAATTTATCGCTTTGAGCCTGATTGGAGTGGTAAATTTATTGCGGAGTCCGTTGCTGCTGGTTGGACTAAATTGATTGATACAATGCTTGTCGTTCAAGATACTTTCCTCCAAGAAAATCAGGGTGGACGCTACAAACTGGGTGAATGCTTTACAGTTGATGATATTTATCTTGTTGGTCATCAACCTTGTCATATTCAACTGCTGGAGCAATTTGAAGCTAGAGCTTACATGATTGCCCCGATCTTTTCCGCTAATAAAAAATTGTGGGGCTTAATTGCTGCTTACCAAAATACTGGAGCGCGGAAATGGCAACTAGACGAAGCAGAATCGCTACGTCAACTTGGCTTACAAGTAGGAATTGGGATGACCAATATCAATTCCATCAAAGAGATTGAAAGTCAAGTTAAAGAACAAGAAAAAATCGCCCAACAAGAAAGAACAGTAGCTAAACTTGTCCAGAAAGTCCAACAGTCTGAAGATTTACGAGATATTTTTCGGACGGCTACCAATGAAGTCCGTCAATTGTTAGAATGCGATCGCGTTGTAGTTTATCAATTTAAAGAAGATTGGAGTGGCGAGGTTTTAGCAGAATCCATGTCTTCTGGTTGGGTATCAGTAATGCAACTACAAGAAACTGATGACGAACTCTACAGCACAGAGATGAATGCTTCTAGTAGTTGTACTTTGAAATACCTACAATCTAGCTCGGCTCTAGACAACGACACCTATTTTAAATTCAATCAAGGGGGAGACTACACCAGAGGCAAGAAATTTCAGGTAGTTAACGATATATATAGTGCTGGCTTTTCTGCTTGTTATTTACAGTCTCTGGAAAAATATCAGGCTAAAGCCTATATGATCGTCCCCATCTTCCAAGAAAATAAGCTGTGGGGTTTGTTTGCTGTTTATCAAAACTCTGGAATTCGGGAATGGTACTCTGATGAACTGAATTTGCTCCTTAAAATTGCCCCCCAATTAGGAATTGCCATTGAACAAGCGGAAAAAACCGAACAACTTAGAAAAACAGTAGCTAGGCAAAGAAGTCTGGCTCAGATGGTTGATCGGATGCGAGATACTTCATCCTTGGAAAATGTCTTAGAAATTGCTGCTCAAGAAACTCGTAAATTATTAGGGGGAGACAGAAGCAGTATTTATCAATTTAATGCTGATTGGACTGGACAGAATGTAGTAGAAGCTCCGATCGATAAAGAGTTTAAATCCCTACAAGATTCTTGTTTTCTAAGTACTTTTGCTAATAACTCTTATCCCTATCTCCAAAAAAATCAAGGTGGCAAGTATAGAGATGGCGAATCTTGCATTGTTAGCGATATTAGCGAATCTAATCTCGAACAACGACTGATCGAAGTCTTGGAAAGATTAGATATTAAAGCTTACGTCAGAATGCCGATTTTTGTCGAACAGCAACTGTGGGGCATAATCAATATCTATCAATCTCGTACTCGTGTTTGGCAGCAAGAAGATATTGAATTACTCAAACGCATAGTTGTACAAGTTGGGATCGTTATTCAACAAAAACAAAATTTAGCAGCATTACAAACTCAAGCGCAACAAGAAAAAACGATTTCTAAGATTGTGCAACGTATTGGTAGTTCACTTAAACTGACAGAAATTTTCCGCACTGCGACTCAGGAAGTTCGGCAACTACTACAAGTTGATCGGGCGGTAGTTTATCGTTTTAATCCTGATTGGACAGGAGAAGTTCTGGCTGAATCCGCTGGTTCAGAGTGGATATCAGTCATGGAAATTCAGAAAACTGATGAGACGCTCTTTAGCAAAGAAATGAACGCTAACGAGCAATGCACTCTGAAAAATCTCCAAGCAGGTTCCGCTCTGGATGAAGACACTTATTTTATCAATACTCAGGGTGGAGACTATACCAGAGGCAAACAGTTTAATGTAGTAAATGATGTCTATAGTGCTGGATTTTCTCCTTGTTATCTGCAATCTCTAGAAAAATATCAAGCTAGAGCTTATATTATCGTTCCAGTTTTTCAAAACAATAAACTATGGGGCTTATTTGCGGTTTATCAAAATTCTGGACCAAGGGAATGGCAATCCAATGAATTGAATTTACTCCTCAGAATTGCCCCACAACTGGGAATTGCCATCGAACAAGCTGAACTTTTAGGACAAATTCAGACCTCCAATCAGGAATTAGCTGGTCGTTCTGAACGGGAAAGTGCCATAATCCAGTTTTCTTCTCGCTTAATGAGTCGCTTTGCTGGGTTGATGCAGAAAAGTAATAACTCCAAAAAAATCATGGAATTTGCCACTAGTGAACTAAGGCGAGTTCTAGAAGCAGATCGAGTAACAATCTATCGTTTTGCTCCTAATTGGTCAGGAACATTTGTTGTAGAATCGGTTGCTGCTGGTTGGCCCAAATTAGTAGGTACTGAATTAGCAGCAGTTAAAGACAGCTATCTTCAAGAAAATCAGGGAGGACGTTATATCAAGGGAGAATGCTCTCAAGTCAATGATATTCATCAAGTTGAGGGGCATGATTTACCTTTGACCCTACTAGAGGAATTGAACACTAAAGCTTATTTGGTTGTTCCTATCTTTAAAGGAGAAAGGCTTTGGGGACTATTAGGAATATATCAAAATGATCAGCCTCGTCAGTGGGACAGTTCCGAACAGGCAATTCTCGAACAAGTAGCTACCAACATAGGCGTTACTCTTCAAGTCGGAGAATACTTCACCAAATTGCGTTCTCAAGAAGAACAATTATCAAAGCTAGTCAAACAAGAACGTAACCAAAGAGAAAGTTTACAGCAGGGAGCCTTAAGAGTACTTCGTGCCCTAGAACCTTCCTTCCGTGGTGATCTCACTGTCCGCGCTCCTCTATCAGAAGATGAAATAGGTACGATCGCAGATGGTTACAATACTACTATCCAAAGTATGCGAGGATTGGTTAGACAGGTTCAGATCTCAGCTTCTAGAGTTAGTGACACTTCTAGTGCTAACAGTCAATCAGTAAGTGAACTGTCTGAACAAGCACGAATGCAGGTTCAACAACTACAACAAGCTTTACAACAGTTAGAGTTTATGGTTTCTTCAACCGAAGAAGTGGCAACCTGTGCCAATAAAGTGGAAGAGACTGTGGAAGAAGCCAACAGAACAGTTCAGGCTGGAGACTCTCTGATGGAAAGAACCGTAGATGAAATTATGGAGATTCGGCACACCGTTTCTGATACCGCGAAAAAGATTAAGCGTCTAGGAGAAACTTTCCAAAAAATTACTAAAGTTGTTAGCCTGATTGAAAACTTTGCTACTCAAACCAACTTGCTGGCTCTGAATGCAGCAATTGAAGCAACCCGTGCTGGTGAGTATGGTAAAGGATTCGCCGTAGTTGCGGATGAGGTTCGTTCTCTAGCTTATCAGTCTGCTAATGCGACCACCGAAATTAGCCGATTGGTTGAAGAAATTCAGACTGAAACTAATGATGTTACCGAAGCGATGGAAGTGGGAATTGCTCAAGTAGTTAATGGTACGAATCTGGTGAGAGAGACACAGCAGAGCCTCAATGCTATTGTCACTTCTACTAACGATATTAAGGAACTGGTGCAGGAAATTACCCAAGCTGCTGCCAATCAAAGTCAGCAATCAGAAATGTTGACTAAAGTAATGATGGACGTATCAGCGATCGCTGGTGAAACTTCTCAAGGTGCTGCTCAAATTTCAGCATCATTTGGAGAGTTAGAAACTACTTCCAGAGAGTTACAAACTAGTGTCAGCCAGTTCAAAGTCGATTAATAACTGAAAATAACTTATGACTACCGAATCAGAATTCCTTGAGCCAATCGAGGAATATTTTCTTACCGAAGCCTCGGATCTGCTCCAAACTATAGAGCAAACCCTCTTCCACTTACTTGAGGACAAAACCACTGACAAAGTCCATACCCTGATGAGGAGCGCTCACACCATTAAGGGCAGTGCTGCTAATTGTGAGCTAAAAACTATTGAAACAATCGCTCATCATCTAGAAGATGTTTTTCAGGCGTTATATCCTGATGAATTAAATATCGATCCAGAACTCGGTTCTTTGTTGCTCGAAGGCTATGAATGTCTCAAAAACCCTTTGAGTGCAACATTGTCCAATTTACCCTACGATGAAGAGGCAATTCTGGATCAAACTGCATCGGTTTTTGCCAAACTTCAAAATAAATTAGGAGATTTTTTTGGTCGTGAAGCACCATTACCCACTTCCGAAGAACTGGGTTTTGACATAGTAGGATTAATCTTTGCCGATAGCGCACCTCAGGACTTAGAACAGTTATCTAGTGCGATCGCTAATGAAGACCCAGAGCAAATTCAGACTGTAACTCATGCTAAAGCAGAGTTTTTCGAGGAGTTAGGAATTTCCTATGAGCTTCCAGGATTAGTAGCAATAGCTCAAGCAGTCATGACAGCATTAGAGCAAAATCCTGAGCAAGCTTTGTCCATTGCCCAAGCAGCATTAGAGAACTTCCAACAAGCTGTAGATGGAGTCTTAGCAGGCGATCGGACTCAAGGAGGTGAAATTTCTGAGCAGTTACGCCAGTGGACAGCAAATTCTGGCTCCACTAATGGTTCTGCTAAAAAACAAGAGTCAATTGTATTGGAAACTACTAGTGCTGAAATTTCCTTTGCCAGTTCTAGCACCGAAGAACTCTTGACTACAGTAGATAGTTTTGTGGTAGAAGAAAAGCCTACCATTATTCAGGAAAGTTCTACCGAAAAGTTGCCCTCTGCCAGTTCTAGCACTGAGGAACTCTTAACCACAGTAGATGGCTTTGAAGCAGAAACTAGCTCTGCTTCTGAATCAGAATCCAGTGATTTGCTCGAAGATGCCACCGCGGAAATATCTTCTATTACTTCTAGTACAGAAGAACTCTTAACTATGGTAGATAGTTTTGCGGTAGAAGAAAAGCCTACTATTATTCAAGAAAGTTCTACCGAACAGTTGCCCTCTGCCAGTTCTAGCACTGAAGAAATCTTAACTACAGTAGATAGTTTTGAAGCAGAAACTAGCTCTGCTTCTGAATCAGAGTCCAGTGATTTGCTAGAAGATGCCACTGGAGAAATATCTTCTATCACTTCTACCACAGAAGAACTCTTAACCATGGTAGATAGTTTTGAAACAGAAACTAGCTCTCCTTCTGAATCAGACTCCAGTGATTTGCTCGAAGATGCTCCTACCGAAATATCTGCCATCACTTCTACCACAGAAACACTTGCTATTGCCCATACTCCCAAGGCAAGTTCCCCTATAGATAGGATTTTGCAGTCAATTTTTATGGGAGATTGGGAAACCAAAGTTCCAAATTCCGAAAATACTGCATCAGATCATAAATCTCGAAAAACCCAAAAATCTCCTGATTCTAAAATTAAATCATCAGAGAAACTGCCCAGTATCAGAGTCACAGTTAAAGAACTAGATCGTCTAAGTCATAGTATTGGGGAACTACTCATCAGTGAAAACCAACAAAATCTACAGTCAGATCAAATTCATCGTTTAACTCAAAATTCCTTTGAGCAGTTTATTCTGTGTCAGAAAAAACTTAGCCAAATTCGTGATTGGTCAGATCAAAATCTACTTCTTTCTGAGAGTAAACGCAGGCAAAAACAAAAGCAAAGCCATCTTCAAAAAAACCAAAACTCAATTATTTCCAGTTCTTTAACTCAGTCCAACCAGTCTTTATCTTCCATCAATGGAGTATCTTTGACTGAGTTTGATTTTGATGTTTTAGAAATGGATGTTTATAGCGATTTGCATCTTCTAATCCAAAATTTGACAGAGCAAATGACTCAGCTCGGAGATCAAATAGAAGCATTGGAAGGATTAGCTCAGAATTTTCGCTTTAATCTTGGCAAGCGCAAACAGCTATTATCTGGTGCTCAAGAGGATTTATTGCAAGCTAGGATGCTACCCTTGGCAACTGTCTTAAATCGCTTTCCTCGAATCTTGCAACAGATGATAGCATCTCATCAAAAAGAGGCAGAACTCCAACTGATTGGGGCAGAAGTATTAATAGATAAAGTAATTGTAGAAAAACTTTATGATCCCTTACTTCATCTAATTCGTAATGCTTATGATCACGGACTAGAATCAGCAGATATTCGTCTTCAACAAGGCAAGTCAGAAGCGGGACAAATTACGATTCGAGCCTATCATCAAGGTAATCGTACCACCATAGAGGTGAGTGATGATGGAAAAGGTTTGGACTGGGAACGTATTCGTACTAAGGGGATTAACAAACAGTTATTAACCCCAGAAGAGGGGACTATCGCCTCAGAAACCCAATTAGCAGAATTATTATTTGAACCTGGATTTTCGACAACGGAAAAAGTAAGTCAGTTATCTGGGCGAGGTATTGGTTTAGATGTAGTTCGTAATCAATTACAAATATTACAAGGGTCAATTTCAGTAAATTCAGTTTCGGGTCAAGGTACCAAATTTATCCTGCAATTTCCCATTAATTTGACTACTGCTCGGTTATTAATCTGCGAGTCTCAAGGTATTGTCTATGGATTGCTTTCGGAAGTTATTGACCAAGTTTTATTACCTCAGCCTCACCAGATTCAGTATCAACAGTCAACTATCGGACAAAATGAGCAGGCTTTTTTATGTTGGGGAGAACAATCAGATCAACAACTGATTCCAATTAATCCCTTAACTGATCTAATCAATTACCAATATCCTACTTTTTTTAATGCTCAAAATGAAGCTTTGACTGTTTTTCCTCTCAAGCCTAAAAATTCGGTGAAACCCCTACTGATGCTAAAACATAAGCAACAAAAGCTTTGTTTGGAAGTAGATCAAATTTTAGTTGAACAGGAACTAGTTATTAAGTCTTTTGACAACACCGTAACTTTACCAAATTATATTCAGGGATATAGTGTTCTAGGCAATGGTAGCCTGACTCTAGTTATAGATATAGCAGTTTTGGTTAGTCAAATTGGGGCAACAAGTCTAAACAATAATTCTTCATTCCGAAAACTTGCTGCTATACCATCATTTTCTGGTGACCATATCACCAATGGGGAGCAAAAGCTAAAGACTCTTGCTATTGAAGATCAAAAAATACAGACTAGCAATCAGAATCCAACTACTACTCTAGGAATGTCCAAGAAAGTGTTAGTAGTTGATGACTCCGTAGTTCAAAGAAAAACCTTGGCACAATATATAACTAAGGCTGGTTATAAGGTATTACAAGCAGCAAATGGTCAAGAGGCACTGGCACAGTTGAATCATGATTCGGATGTTCAACTAGTCATTTGCGATATTGAAATGCCTTACATGAATGGATTTGAGTTTCTCAGCCATTGGCGTCAAGATGACCGCTTTTCGGAAATTCCTGTAATGATGTTGACTACCCGTGGTGGTAATAAGCATCGTCAATTAGCTTTAGCTCTGGGGGCTAAAGTCTATTTTACTAAGCCTTGTTCCAACGAAGAACTATTAGAAACCGTTGCTCAACTTATTGATCGACCTCAAAAGCTTCTTGCTACCACCTCAATGGAGACCTAATTGTCATGTTCGATACCACCATTCAACTCAAGCGATTATCTAGTACTAGCACGGACTCAGATACTTTACGTGTCATTGTGTTCAATCTTTCAATAGAACCTTTATCACCTCAAGCTGACTATCTTTTTGCTCTTCCTATTACAGCAGTTCTTAAGGCGATTACCTGTCCCCCTATTAAATGGGTTGTTGAGAGTGGTATTGGCATAACTGATGTAGATTCACAAAATATTACAGTTTTGGATCTGCGCCACCATTTTTTTAGTTCAAACCCTGAAAGAAAAGAGAATAGTATTTCCGACCCAATGGTCAATTCTGATCAGTTTCTAATTTTACTCAAGACTAGAACTGAAGAAATGTGTGGAATTCCTGTTGCTCATCCACCCATACTAACTGATATTCCCTTATCAGCAATTCGTCCAGTACCTTTATCCTATCGTGAAGCTGCGGGACTAAGTTTAGCCAGTCACATGGCTATTCTCTCTGAAACAGAAGCCAAAAAGCCAGTTAAAGTATTTCTTCTGGGTATGAGCAAGATAATAGAACAGAACTGCGTCGGAGCTTTAACACCAAATCTAAAATAAACTATTGATGTATGAGTTAATCTTAAACCAACAAAACAACAACTTCTTCTTGTTGATTAACTCTCAATTTCATACATCAATGAATTACAAGGAAAAATTTACACCTCAAGTAACAAAGGATGGTTCTTACACTTTTTTTTCCGAGGAATTTCAAGAAAATTTCCATTCCTATTATGGTGCTAAACGAGAGGCAGAAATCAAGTTTATCCAACCTACTCAGATAAAAAATCTGGCAAATAATAGGAATTCTATTGCCATTTTAGATATTTGTTATGGCTTGGGTTATAACACTGCTGCTGCTTTAGAAGCTATTTGGCAAACTAATCCTACGTGTTGTGTGGAATTAATCGGATTAGAAATTAGTGCCGAAGTTCCCCAACAAGCGATCTCAAATAACTTACTATCCCTATGGCAATATCCTATACCCGCCTTGTTGTCAGAATTAGCAACTAATCATCAAGTTAAAACTAATCTCTTCCAAGGAAAATTATTATTGGGAGATGCTAGAGTCACAATACAAGAGCTATGTGAACAAAAATGGCAAGCTGACGCCATTTTTCTTGATCCCTTTTCTCCGCCCAAATGTCCTCAGCTATGGACTGTGGAGTTTATCGCTAAAATCGCCCAGTGTCTCAAACCCAAGGGCAAACTAGCCACTTATTCTTGCGCTGCTGCTGTACGTAATGCTTTATCTTTAGCCGGATTAAACTTTAGCTCTACTCTCGGATTAGGTCGCAAATCTCCTGGGACAGTAGCTAGTTTTGAGAATCATCAAAAACTTCAGTACCAATATAAAAAAGTTTTTTTGCCTCTTTCTCCCCAAGAAAAAGAACATTTAAAAACTCGTGCTGCTATCCCATATCAGGATATTCACTTACGAAATTCTGCGGAGATAATTCGAGAAACCCGAAGAAAAAAACAAGAAGTAAGTAACCTAGAATCAACTAGTCAATGGAAAAAACGTTGGTTGTTATCAACCCGTTCCTGGGATAAAGCTACGTAATTTTATCGAATTGATTTATATTGAGCTGATTTTTGAAGTTAAAAATTTTTACGTGATGTAAGTAGAATAGCTGATTACAAAAAATTCCAAAAATATCATAATAGGAAAAACTAAGGGAAAAATTTAATTTATACGTTAGTGTTAAGAATATCATCCTAATTTTCCACTGGACTAATATAGAAATGTGTCTCTCTGGTGAACAAGATTGGGAATTTAAGGTTAAAGTTGAAAGACATAGGACATCAGCAATTTTTAATATTCCCAATGTAAACAAATGATTGAGCAACTATCTGGATTTTCTCTATTTAATAAAACTAAATCCCCTCTTGTGAATCATTCTCAACTCACTTCGGCTAAAATCCTAGTTATTGATGATCGTCCTTTAAGCCGTATGACAGTAGTAGATCTTTTACAGTTAGAAGGCTACGATGTACTAGAGTCTGATGGTAACGATCAAGTTTTTGAGTCTGTTATCGAGACTCAGCCAGATTTAGTGTTGTTGGATTTGATGCTGAGTGAGGTAGATGGCTTGGCTCTTTGTCAGCAAATTAAACAAGATATCAGAACTCAAAATATTCCTATAGTATTGATGACGGTTGCTGACCGCCGTGAATATCAAAGAAAAGTTAGAGAAGTAGGTGCAGATGAATTTCTCAGCAAACCTATAGACCGCTTAGAACTTTCCACGAGAGTCAAAACTCTCATTACTCAAAAGCAGCTGAATGAAGGCTTAAATCAAACAGAACAGGTTTTATTTACTATTGCCAAAGTTGTAGAAAGTCGCTCTTCTCAGCGTGGTAGCTCTTGCGCTAGGGTGGTTTCTTTAGTAGAGGCTTTTGGCGAATATCTGAATCTTCCCGCTGAATCGATTAACAATTTAGTATTTGCTGCTCACCTTCATGACATTGGCACTATTGCTATTCCTGATGCAGTAATGATGAAAAAAGGTGAACTAACAACCGATGAAAGAGAATTAATCCGACAACACGTATTAATTGGGGAAAGTATTTGTCAACCATTACGAAATCGTAGAGGTGTTTTACCTATTATTCGCCATCATCATGAAAGATGGGATGGAACAGGGTATCCTGATGGACTATCTGGTGAGCAAATACCTTATTTAGCTCAAATATTTCAAATTATCGATATTTATGATGCTTTAACTAGCGATCGCCCCCATAAAAAAGCCTATTCTCCGAAAGAAGCCCTAGAAATTGTGGCGGAAGAAACAGAAAAAGGTTGGCGTAATCCTGAATTAGTGGCAGAATTCACCAAGTTTATTGGGATTTTAGAACCAGAATAGATGGTTAAAACAATTCAAAATTTTTTATGAAAAATTCCTTTAGCTTGAAATATGTTGTTTGCAACATAAAATAGTGTTTTGAGATTTTTCTTTCTTAAAAGAAGAAACTTTATTAGACTTGAACAATAAAAAACATTTTTGCGATTTCTGACTAACTCAAGCTATACTCCAAACGGATTCTGATTAATAATCTTAAGAGTTATGGTAGCCGTAGCAATCTTAGCAGCAGGAAAGGGAACTCGCATGAAATCCGATCTCCCTAAAGTGTTACATTTACTAGCAGGGCGATCACTGGTAGAGCGAGTAGTAGATAGTTGTAAATTACTTCAACCAACAAAACAAATGGTTATTGTTGGTTATCAAGGCTCAAAAGTACAACAAGGATTAAGTCACCGTCAAGGGATAGAATTTGTTGAGCAAACAGAGCAATTAGGTACTGGTCATGCAGTACAACAGCTCATACCCCATCTAGAAAATTATCAAGGGGATATTCTAGTTTTAAATGGTGATGCACCCCTATTACGTCCTGAAACACTGCAAAGTCTAGTTAAAATCCACCAAACCCATAAAAATGCAGCTACGCTGTTGACCGCTAATCTACCAAATCCTCAAGGTTATGGCAGAGTTTTTTGTGATGGCAATAATTTTATTACCCATATTGTAGAAGAAAGAGATTGTAATCAACAGCAAAAACAAAATTCTCGGGTCAATGCTGGTATTTACTGCTTCAATTGGCAAAAATTAGCCGAAGCTCTCCCCAAACTTTCGACTAATAATGATCAAAAAGAATATTATTTAACTGAAGTAGTAGATTATCTAGACCAGGTAATGGCTCTAGATGTGATCGATTACCAAGAAATTAATGGGATTAATGATCGTCTTCAATTAGCCAATGCCTACAATATCTTACAAACTCGGATTAAAGAGCATTGGATGAAAGCAGGGGTAATGATGCTCAACCCTGACTCCATAACTATTGATGAAACCGTAGAATTGCAACCAGACGTAATTATTGAGCCTCAAACTCATTTACGAGGTAATACCAAAATTAGTGCTGGAAGTCGTATTGGACCTGGTAGCTTAATTGAAAATAGCATTATAGGAGAAAATGTTACTGTCTTATATTCCGTAGTGAAAGATTCGGAAGTAGGAGACAATAGCACTGTCGGACCTTATGCTCATTTAAGGGGTCACGCTAATATAGCTGCAAGCTGTCGTGTGGGTAATTTTGTCGAAATCAAAAAAAGCAGCCTGGGGACAAATACTAATGCTGCTCATCTGGCATATATCGGAGATGCTACATTAGGCAATCGCGTTAATATAGGAGCAGGAACAATTACTGCTAATTATGACGGAGTAAACAAGCATCATACCCGAATCGGTAATGGTGCTAAAACTGGCTCTAATAGCGTCCTAGTAGCTCCTGTAACCCTAGGAGCCAATGTCACAGTAGCTGCTGGCTCTGTGGTAACTCAAAACGTAGGGGATGGATCTCTGGTGATTGCTCGTTCTCGGCAAAAAGAAATACCTGATTGGGACAAAATTAAGAGATAAAGTCAAACATCCCTGCTGATTAATCCTTTCCATATAGGTTAAGCTAGTTTATTGCACCACTTGCGCTAAATTTTTTAACAAAGCAAAAGACAATACTGTTATGGGAAGCGAAAGAATTACTTTATTATCCAGCCGAGAAATAGACAAAATGCGAACAGCAGGGCAATTAGCAGCCCAATTGTTAGATCACCTTGCCCCAATAGTTAAACCAGGAGTTAGTACCCTGGAAATTAATGATGAAGCGGAAAGATGGACTCAAGCCAAGGGAGCCAAAAGTGCGCCTTTAGGTTATGGTCCCAAAAATAACCCATTTCCTCGGTCTATTTGTACCAGTGTCAATGAAGTAATTTGTCACGGAATTCCCAATGCCAAACAGATTTTACAGGATGGAGACATCATCAATATCGATGTGACTCCCATTCTTGATGGTTATCATGGCGATACTTCTCGTACCTTCTTTGTAGGAACTCCTTCTGATGAAGCAAGAAAATTAGTCGAAGTAACTGAAGAATGTCTCAGACGAGGTATTGCAGCAGTCAAACCAGGAGGAAAAATTGGCGATATTGGTGCAGCCATTCAAGAATGCGCGGAACCCCACGGCTTTTCTGTAGTAAGAGACTTTGTGGGACATGGGGTTAGTCATATTTTCCACACTGCTCCTCAAGTACCCCACTATGGAACAAGAGGAAAAGGCAAAAAAATTAAGCCTGGAATGGTATTCACCATAGAACCCATGATTAATCAAGGAACTTGGGAAGCAGTGATGTTAGATGACGGTTGGACTGCTATTACCGCAGATGGTAAGCTCTCAGCCCAATTTGAACATACCATCGCCGTTACTAGAGATGGAGTAGAAATTTTGACCAAGTCGCAGCAGAGCGAGGAAACTCTTTCGGGTTTCTCGACCAAGAGCAAGTCTCACTTCGCTACCTCGTGAAAAGGCGAAGTACCTTTGACTCAAATTAATATTCAGAACGTCGGATATTAAAACAACACCATTCTCCTCTTTTCCAAAGGGCAGCAATTGTCCAGCCTTTTCCCTCTACTAAATCGGAAATTTTATCAGCCTGTTCTACTAAAATTCCGCTCAAAATTGCCCAACTTTTGGGGTGGGTAATCTGATCAAACTGAGGGAAAAGCTCCAAGATTGTATCTGCCAGGATATTGCATACAATACCATCGTAAGCAGTTTTTAGTTTAGATAGTTCTTCTATACTACCTTCGAGGATTTTCAGCTTTCCCGAATTAATACTATTTAGTTCCAGATTACTCTTGATAGTTTTCACCGCCAGAGGATCGCTATCTACAGCGTGAACTTCTTTTGTCCCTAACAGTAATGCTCCCAGAGAGAGAATACCAGAACCACAGCCAATATCAGCAATAGTTTGATTTTCTGCTCCCTGAGATAAACGCATTTCCAAAGATTCTAGGCACATTTGGGTAGTGGGATGAGTTCCTGTGCCAAAAGCTGCGCCAGGATCAAGACGAAGCAATAATCGATCTTGATTTTGAGGAGAATCTAACCAAGCTGGATATATTAGAAAATGATCGCCGATTAATTGGGGTTGCCAATGCTGCTTCCAACTACTCGCCCAATCTTCATCATTAATTAAATGACAATGGACTTGGGGTGGAGATGCTTCCAGCAGTAAAGCATCCTGTTCTAACCAAAAAGACAGATTTGATATATCGAGGGATTGAACAGATATATCGCTCAAATAAGCTTTAATCGAACAAGAGTCTGGTTTTTTTTCCGTAGCAGTTCCAGAGCAACCAAATTTCTCTAGTTGCCAATAAACTGATTCTTCCATAACTGGGTCGCACATTACGACGATTTCCCACCAGCGATCAGACATGGATTTCTCCTGGTAACAGGTTCTATAACAACAATGTATCTACGATAGCTTAACCGTATAAGCGTCTCGGATGCCAGCAACTTTGGTAATTTCTTTCAGAATTCCCTCTGGTAAAGGATCATCAAGGCTTAAAACCATAACAGCTTCGCCCCGAACAATTTTCCTTCCTACCTGCATACTCGCAATATTGACATTATAACTGCCCAAAAGGGAACCTATTTTACCAATAATTCCAGGCATATCTCTGTGTAAAGTAAAGAGCATATATTCACTAGGGGGAACGTTAATGGGAAATTCATCTAAAGCTGTGATACGAATTTCTCCATCGCCCAGTAAAGCTCCTGTAACAGAGTGTTTTCCACTGGAGCCTTCCGCTTCTAAATGGAGTGAACCACCGGAATAATCGCGGACAGAAGTATCTTTAGTTTCAATAACTCGAATACCTCTTTCTTTAGCTTCAATTTTGGCATTGACGTAGTTAACTCTTTCTCTAAGAGCCTGAGATAATAGTCCTTTGAGTGCGCCAATTATAATTGGCTGAGTATCTTGATTAGCAATTTCCCCTTGAAGACCAATATTTAATAACTCAATTCTCCCTCCTGCCAATTGACCCACCATATTGCCCAACGTTTCGGCTAATTTGAGATAGGGTCTGAGTTTTTCCATCACATCAGGATTGAGTCCTGGGATATTGACAGCAGAACGGGCTGGCAGACCCAGTAAAACGTCTCTAATTTGTTCTGCTACATCTACAGCTACATTTACTTGTGCTTCGGCGGTAGATGCCCCTAAATGAGGAGTTAAAACTAAGTTAGAGCCTAGTTCGGTTAGAGGAGATTCTCCCAAAGGCTCATTATCAAATACATCTAAAGCAGCTCCTCCAATTTTTCCTGCTTTTAATGCCTCAGCCAAAGCAGATTCATCGATAGTTCCACCGCGAGAGCAGTTGACAATCCGAACCCCTGGTTTCATTTTGGCTATAGCCTCGGCATTAATCAGATTTGCGGTTTCAGGGGTCTTAGGAATGTGTAGGGTGATGTAATCAGCTTCAGCGAATAAAAAGTCTAAATCTACTAAACCACATCCTAAACGCTCTGCTCTTTCTTTAGAAACAAAGGGATCATATGCCAATAATTTCATCCCCATAGAACGGGCAACAGTGGCAACGTGGGCACCAATTTTACCTAATCCAATGACTCCTAAAGTTTTTTTGTAAACTTCATTACCCATAAATTTCTTCCTTTCCCATTTGCCAGCTTTAACTGATTTATTGGCATCGGGGATTTGGCGGGATAGAGAGAGCATCATTGCTAGGGCGTGTTCGGCAGCAGCAATGGTGTTGCCTTCAGGGGAGTTTACCACTACAATTCCTTGACGAGTTGCAGTAGGAACATCTATGTTATCGACTCCAACTCCAGCACGACCGATAATCTTGAGGTTTTTACCTGCTTCGATTACTTCTTTGGTAACTTTTGTTCCTGAGCGAAGCATTATAGCATCGTATTCAGGAATGATTTTCACTAATTCTTCTAGAGGGAGTTTGGTTTTGACATCTACCTGGGCTACTTGAGAAAGGATATCAATTCCAGCTTGATCAACGGGATCGGAGACGAGAACTTTTGCCATAGTCATTTTATCTAGGAATAATGATTAATATTTCTAGTCTTTAATCAAATCATAGAATAGCATTCGAGTAGCTCTAAAGGGCATTATTATTAGTCCATCTTTAGCTTTAATTTTTCTTGTTTTATGAGTCTAGTAACTTTTGTCTTGTTAATTGGAGGTTTTGTACTTCTGGTGGTAGGTGCGGAATTGTTGGTTAAGGGGGCATCTATTCTAGCTGGAATATTCGGAATATCACCTCTGATTATTGGACTGACTATTGTTGCCTATGGCACCAGCGCACCAGAAATGGCAGTTAGTGTAATGTCCAGTTTTGCAGGACAATCAGATATTGCTATTGGTAATGCAGTGGGCAGTAATATTTTGAATATTTTACTGATTTTAGGCGCATCAGCAATCGTAACTCCTTTAGTGGTAAACAGGCAGGTGATTCGTTCCGATGTACCAATTATGATTGGTGTATCTGTTCTTTTGTTTGTTTTTGGTCTAGATGGTACGATTAGTCGGGTAGATGGAATTATTTTCTTTATTGGTGCAGTCTTATATACCTTGTCCTTAATTTATCAGAGTCGTCGTCAAGGTAATGGTTTGAATGGGGATGAGTTTGCCGAAGAATATGGTTTTTCTGGAGATAGTTCTGCTTTGGTATTGGCAAAAAATATTTTATTTGTAATTGTCGGTTCAGTTTTATTGGTACTAGGATCGCGTTTTTTAGTAGATTCAGCTACGGAAATTGCTAGGGCTTTAGGCTTAAGCGAATTGCTAATTGGATTAACTATTATTTCTTTTGGCACATCTCTGCCTGAGTTGGCAACTTCTGTAGTTGCCAGTCTTCGTGGTGAGCGAGATATTGCTGTGGGTAATGTATTGGGAAGTAATATTTTTAATATTTTGGCAGTGTTGGGGGTAGCAGGAATAGTTGCACCTGATGGTATTATGGTTCCTGAACCTGCGATCGCATTTGATATCCCAGTTGCGATCGCTGTATCTTTTGCCTGTCTGCCTATTTTTGCCTCTGGCAGTCGTATTAGTCGTTGGGAAGGATTTTTATTTATTTTTTATTACCTTATCTATACTGGCTATTTAATACTAGATTCAGTTAATCACGATAGTCTGCCTCTCTACAGTACAGTAATGCTATTTTTTGTAATTCCCTTAACTGCTATTACTCTTATTACAGTAGGGTTACAAAAGGACAATGATAAGAGAAAAACTTAATCTAATTTTTATTTAATTTACTCAGCTTGAGGAATCTGGAACCAGGAAAATTTTTATGCGTCAAGTAATATATGATGTATTACCCAAATTACTTATTAACCAGTAATTATAGTCAGATAGACTTGAATAATTTATGAACCGAAAAATAAGTTTGATTAGTGCTGTAACTGTTGCAGTAAGTTTTTTGGCTATTCCTATTTCGGCTCAACATATAGCTACTAACACTACCTTAGAAAGTCAATTTACTCCTAATCCCCTAATTTTAGAAGGGATGAGTGGCGGAAAATTCAAAGCGACAGAGCTTGCCAAAACGGAGGAGACCGCGACAGGTTATTGTGATGGGTATGTCAATCTTCAACCCAATCATATTCTTGTTCTAGAAAATTTCTTTGAATTTCTGAAAATAGAAGTGGAAAGCAATAACGATACAACCATTTTAGTTCAAGGACCAGGGGGTGTTTGGTGTAATGATGATTCTTATAACACTAACCCAGTAATACAGGGCGAATGGCAACAGGGTAGCTATCGGATTTGGATTGGTTCATATCAAAAAAATTCCTCTAACAACTATCAAATCAAGATTACTGAATAATATCTTGATTGAAATTTATAAGATTGATTGTATTCATGGGTAAACTCTAATATATTTGGGCTAATTGCTAAGACCTAACTGTTAATTGAGATGCGGTTTCTAGGGGTAATACTAAATCTTGTTTAGATACAACACTCTAAATTTGTGGGAATTTAGAATGCATAATTTAGAAAGGTTTAAGCTAATTCTACGCTTTAAACTAAAGGTATACTTGGGTAAGCGGATTTAGTGTAAGATTACCATAAAAATTTATTGGGGTTGGGATCAGTCTATTTTCAGATTTGATAAAGAGTAAAATTATAACTTTGTTGACATCTGTATTTTGCCATAGATCAACAGCAAAATTATGAAAAATGAATAACAATAAAGATTGAGCTACTACATATAATAATAGCTGAAATTAAGTTGTTGATTCTGTTGTACATTATTCTTTAATCTAGATGAAAAAACCCAGAATACTATCATTATTAACTGTCTTTTTTTGCAGTTTAGTTTTAACAGTTAGTTGTAATCAAACAACTCCTGAATCCACGAATACTACATCTCCAAAAAGTTATGATGCTTCAGAAATAATCATTGGCTATAGCAATTGGGCTGGTTGGTGGCCTTGGGCGATCGCAGAATCTGAAGGATTATTTGCTAAAAATGGTGCGAATGTAAAACTTAGATGGTTTGACGGTTATTTAGAATCAATGCAAGCCTTTGCTGCGGGGAAAATAGACGGTAATTGTCAGACTCTTAATGACACCATTTCCTTTGCTGATAGTTCAGTAGATGGACAAGTGGCAGTTTTAGTTAATGATAATTCTGCTGGTAATGATAAGATTATTGTCACTAAAGATATAAATAAAATTGAAGACTTAAAAGATAAAAAAGTAGCAGTAGAAGAAGGAGTTGTAGATGACTTTCTTCTAACTTTAGCCCTACAAGAAAAAGGAATGTCTCGGGATGATGTTAGAATTGTCAACTTAGAAACAGGTGCAGCAGCAGCAGCTTTTGCTACAGGACAAGTAGATGCAGTGGGTGCTTTTCCTCCTTTTTGGTTAACAGCATTAGAGCGGGAAGGTTCAAAAGAATTAGTCAGCTCTAAAGATTTTCCTGGAGCAATTCCTGATTTACTAGTGGTTAGTCAAAGACTAATTGATGAGCAACCAGATCAAGTCCAAGCCTTAATCAATACTTGGTTTGACACCCTAGATTTTATGGATAAAAATCCTGAAAAATCTGATGAGATTATGGCAAAAAGAGCTAATGTGACTGTAGAGCAGTTACAGCTATTTAAGGAGGGAACTAAAATGTTCACCATCGAAGATAATCTGGAAGCATTTAGAGAAGGGGATAATATGAAACATATGCCTTTTGCTGCCAAAAAAATGAGCAAATTTATGTTGGATGTAGGTTTTATCGAGTCAGAACCAGATTTAACTAAAATTATGGATGATCGATTTGTCAAAGCTTATGCAGAAGCTAATATAGATGTGCAAAATTAATTACATATAGTAGTTCTCGTACTGGTCAGGTACAGTAACCTTAAACTTTTTGTTCATTATTCATTTCATTGTTCATTGTTCATCGTTCATCGTTCATTGGGTGTCCTGCATAACTGTAAGAAACGCTATATCTGTCTGAAACAATGAAATTTAAAAACCAAGAAAATCAGAGAAATCAGAAGACATCTGGTATTGAGCCAACGCTATTCTGGCGTATTAGTGAAGATATACCTCAGTCTCTATCTTGGTTAATGATTTTTTTGTCAATTTTTCTTCCCTTATTATGCTGGTTTCTGTTTGCTAATTATTCAGGAATAAACCCGAAATTCTTACCCTCTCCCTCCGATGTAGTTAAAGCTCTAATTCGATTATGGCAAGCAGGATTTTTAACCCAGGATATAGCTGCTAGTTTTAGTAGAGTTACTCTGGGTTTCTTGCTATCTACAGTAGTCGCTATTCCTCTAGGAATAATGATGGGATCTTTTGCTAGTATTAGGAGTTTATTTGAGCCAATAATTGGGATTGTCCGTTATATGCCAGCACCAGCTTTTATTCCCTTATTAATAATTTATTTAGGAATTGATGAAGCTCCTAAAATTGCTTTGATTTTCATTGGAACAGTATTTTTTAATATTTTAATGATTATGGATGGGATAAAATTTATTCCCAAGGATTTAATTGAAACAACCTATACTCTAGGAGGCTCTCGTTGGCAGATTTTATCACTGGTGATTACACCTTATATTGTTCCCAATATTATTGATACTTTTCGTGTTAATATTGCTACTTCTTGGAATTTGGTAGTTGTAGCGGAGTTAGTGGCTGCATCAGAAGGATTAGGAAAAAGGATTTTATTGGCTCAAAGATTTCTGAAAACTGATGAAATTTTTGCTTGTTTAATTGTCTTAGGTTTAATTGGTTTTGCACTAGACTTATCTTTTCGTCTATTGCTTAGATTTACTTGTAAATGGGCATTAGATTAATATAAAAAATTGAATTTTAAGCTATTACTTAATCTCGTTGATTGTTGATTGTTGATTGTTCATGATTCATTGTTTACCAGTTACTCATTACTTAACTAATGCACCTTGAAATCTCTTATGTTGATAAAAATTTCCATACCAAAAAAGGTAAGATATTTGCTCTTAAAAATATTAATATGCACGTAGAAACAGGCGAATTTGTCTGTGTCGTGGGTGCATCTGGTTCGGGAAAATCTACATTGTTACGATTAGTTGCAGGTTTAGACTTCCCTACAAAAGGAGAAATTACAGTAGATGATGCTGTTGTAGTAGGACCTGGAGCAGACCGAGGCATGGTATTTCAAAGATATACTCTTTATCCTTGGATGAATGTGCAAAAAAATGTAGAATTTGGGTTAAAACTATTAGGAACTACTCCTAAAGAAAGAAGAGAAGAAGCATCTTATTACTTGAGAATAGTAGGATTATCTGATTTCGCTAAATCTTATCCCAGAGAATTATCGGGAGGAATGAAACAAAGAGTTGCGATCGCAAGAGCTTTAGCAACTAATCCCAAAATACTCTTAATGGATGAACCTTTTGGTGCATTAGATATTCAAACTAAAGAAAATATGCAGCAATTTTTATTAGATGTTTGGCATAAAACTGGCTGTACTATTTTAATGATTACTCACGATGTTACAGAAGCAGTATTTTTATCCCAAAGGATTTATGTGCTTTCCGCAAGACCAGGTAGAGTTAAAGAGGAAATAGCGATAAATTTACCTTTTGACCGCGACTATACTATTAAAAGACAATCTTCATTTTATGAACAATCTGATAAAATTAGGGACTTACTTAGGAGTTGTTAATTATTTTTTAATCTGAAATTTGAAAAGCATTTTCTAGATAATCTTTAATAACTAAGCAATTATTTTGATATCCAACTAAAGCCACGTCAAAGCGACAATAAAACTCTGCCAGGTAAGGGTAAGTAGCCAAAAATCGTTGCGCGGTTCGGTAGATTTTTTGTTGTTTTGTTACGGAAATTGCTTTTAAACCTCCTTGATCCCAATTACCCTTACTACGAGTTTTAACTTCAACAAAAACTAGAGTATTACTGGGTTGATGTTTAGCAATAAGATCGATCTCCCCCCAACGACAACGCCAGCGACAATGAATAACTTCATATCCTTGAGACTTAAGCCATTCTGCTACAATTTGCTCTCCTAATTCGCCAAGGGTTCTCATTTAACATTTATCATTTAACATTTAACATTTAAAGATTTATTATTTAACATAAGTCGGAATTAGTTGAGAAATATGAACTATTACCAGAAAATAAGCTTAATAATTACTAGAAGTATTCTATCTTGTCTAATTGTAGTAATCGCAATTAGCAATTGGATTACCCCAGCTTTTGCTATTGACTACAATAAACAAACCTTAACAGGCAAAGATTTTTCCCATCAAGATTTGACTGATGCAAGTTTTGACCATAGTAACTTACGAGGTAGTGATTTTAGTGGGTCAAATGTACAAGGAGTAAGGTTTTTTGGGGCGAGTTTAGCAGGGGTTAATTTTGAAGGCGCAGACATGAGATATGCGGATTTAGAATCAACTCGCATGACTCGTGCTAATTTGAAAAATGCCATCCTAGAAGGAGCATATATGACCAATACAATGCTAGAAGGGGCAAATATTGAAGGAGCAGACTTTACCGATGCTCTTTTACGTCCTATTACCGAAGATATGCTGTGTGAAATGGCAACAGGAACCAATCCTACTACAGGCAGGAATACTAAAGATACCTTGTTCTGTCCTTAATGTTGAAGGGTAGTAAGTAGTTCTTTACTAAAGATAAAATGCTGAGAACAGGTATTAGGTGTTAGGTGTTAGGTGTTAGGTTGTAGGAGAAATTTAATTGAACTTAATTTTATGTTTAATTACTTTGGTTTTCTTAAACAGGATTTAGTATGATATTTTTTTCTATTAAGAAAAGTCTTCAAATCTTTTTTTTATTACTAGCACCTACTATCTACTACCTATATGCGAAGCGGTATCCTTTAGGGCAAGGGTACAATGTCCGAAGGTGTCCTAAAGGATACACCTGCGGATATACCCTTTAGGGATCCTTTAGGACTAACCACTACCTACTGCCTAACCTACAACCAAGTATTTAATTACTTTGGAAAATTTCTATTAGATAAACTTTTTATCATCGTCAAGCGTAAAACCCCCGTCATTTATGCGGGGGATATAATACCAATTCTCAAAAGTAGTAAAAGGGATAGTACATTATTTCTTAATAATAAAAAATTCTAAAACTATTGCTATTCCTCATACCTGCTGCCACCTGCCTCCTGCCTAGCCACAAACTAAGTCTCTTGTTATTTTCGAGAATTGGTATAAGCTATCGCCAGATTTATCTGGCAGTAAATATGTTACAATACAAGCACTAATTCTTAATAGTTAAATGCTTTCTTTCACGTTTCAGTATAAATTAAAACCTAGTCAAGCTCAAGCTACTCAAATAGATGAGTGGCTCGAAATTTGTTGTCAAGTTTATAACTGGAATAATTGTGAAAGAAAGGATTGGCTTAGAGCTAGGAAAAATGATGTCAACTTTTGT